>NZ_JADYVV010000004.1:0-212549 GCF_020194035.1 Bradyrhizobium sp. BRP56 | reverse complement strand
CAGCCGTCGGACACAACTTCCGCCGCATCCTCGCCTGGCTGAGATATCTCTTGTGCCTGTTCCTGGCCCAGCTATGGCGCACGCTCGCCCGGCCAGCCTCGATCAATCCGGCTTCTTAACGGACGACGAGATAGGCACCACCCTTCATGTCATAAATGCCGGGGCCGAATGCCCTGTTGCCCTCGACTTTGAACGGCAGGCGCTCGATGAACCCCATCGGATGAACTGTGTCGAGATGGCTCAGCACGAGAATGCCCGGTACGCCTTGGCCCCAGGACGAGCGTGTGACCAAATGATCGCCGCAGCCGTCGCGTCCCGCAACGCGGTCGACGCTGACCGACAAGTCACGATAGCCCGACGCGACGAGATCAGCCAGTTTATTGACCTGGTCCGGCCGTTCCGTTGGTGACTCGATCTCGACCCAGCGGCGGATGCCGTCGAGAATCACCGCGGCTTCGAATGGGTTGCTGGACATAGATCTGACGCCCTTTGAATTCGACTTTCATCGTTCGCAGAAAATCGTGATAGGATTCATTTGATCGCATCATGATCTAACGCGAAGACCTTCAGAGTCGCCAACGTTGTGGGTCAGCTGGGCCTCTGAAGTCTAAGTCTTGCCGCAGGCAATGATGCTACGCGGGTTGAAATAAACAGCTACCAAACTTGGTAGGCTCCAACATGCAAGCTCTAGCGCCGTTGCTGTCTCGTGAACTGTAGCTGTTCTGATCAATTCCTCCGATAGCTGCGCAGCTTGCATTCCCAATACTCTTCCGCGAGGATGTCCGCGCGCACTGGCCTTGAACACGTGGATGCCAAGGCCGGCGACAAGATCAGTGGCGTCTACCGGCGCGCATGCCGACGAAAAATAGCGGCTCAGTTCGCCATCGAGCAATCTCGTGAGTTCGTGCTCGAGGTGGAACCCGGCGTCGAGCGTTTTTATACTCACTTCGCAAGATGAGTATAATCCCGGTTAACCTCGGCTTGGGGGGCGAATCAGCGCGCCCGATTCCGACCTCTTGTGCCAAGCCTGCCTCGGGCGCGTTGTTCGCATCAATAGGTCGTCCAGCTTGAGCGGGTAGCTCACCTTTTGTGCTGGCGCGGGGATCGCGGCTCGCGGGAAAATACGACAAGTGCCTTCGTGACGCAGATCATGAAAATGCAGGTCATCGATCTTTAACACGTCGCAGGCGCGCGTGAACGCCGCACTCACCGAGGTAAGGGAAATCGCACTCAATCAAGCAGCAGGGTTCGAAGCGCGCCCCGGAAGTTGATCAATGGATTGCCGTGGCCGACCCGGGTCGCGACAATTCGTCCGATAAAGATGGTATGTGTGCCAATCACCTTGTGGTCGTACAGGACGCATTCGAGCGCACAAAACGCGTTCGGCAACAGCGGTACATCGAGGATGCCCTGTTTCCAGGGCGCGGTATCGAAGCGGTGAACACCTTTCGCACCCTCCTGACCGCCAAAACGTAGCGCAAGGTCCTCCTGGTTGCTGCGCAGAAGACTGACTCCAAATCTGCGACTGGCGAGTATCCCGTCATGCGTCTCGGAGCCGACTTTTATGCCAACGAGCAGGCACGGGGGCTCCATGCAAATGGAGGTCACCGAACTAACCGTCAGTCCACGTCGTTCGGCGGCCTTTCCGGTCGCCACGATGGCGACACCGCTCGCCAGATTTCGCATGGCCTGACGGAACTCGGTCGCTTGGACAGATGGAATATCACGAATCCTAGGAGGGGACTGGTAGCTCATGACCTGCCTCTGGAGTTTTACTCCAATTCTGGTGTCTCCGTTACGCGCGGATGACCTTGATTCCTTTGCGCCCGCTATCGGGCGCACGGTGTCGCATTGCGCAACCAATGGCTGCCCTCTCACCGAGCATCTCAGCGCGAGGAAGTTTCCTGCTTGGGAGTGCCCTGTTGATGGACGTGTCAGCGGCGATCGTGCCCGCTGCGTCGATCGCGACGGGGAACAGTCCGGCCGGAGTTTTTTTCGCATGTAGCAGCATAGGCACGCTAATTTACTCTCAACAGAACACGCTTTTTCGCATCGAGAAGATGCCCATCGAGCGTCGCGTGCAGCGCACCTCGTAGCTCCGGCGGAATCGAGCCGTCTGTGTCGATCAATTCCCGAAACTTTCGAATGATGTGTTCTATCGTTGCAATAGATCCGAGTGTTTCCATATCCTGTGAGGACATTCCCGATGATCTCCTTTTGCGCAGCGCACGAACGCTTGGTCGCGGTCCCCGACTTCAGCTGGGTGCCGCAACAGGCTCTTGCCGATAAAGAAGGAGGCTCTCGCGCTGCTGGTTAAGGCGAGTTGTTTGATCAGTACGCGGACAGATGGCAACAACGTCTTCGAAGCTCGCAGAAACAGCGCGCGTTCGCGCCTGCTATCCCTTCGCGCTTGTGAGCATTGGTCTTGATCAGAAAGTTGGAACATCGACCAACTCGGTGTCACGCATTGGAAACCGTGATCAGTCGCTTCAGTCGGGCGGCCGCGGCGCCGCGATCAAGCGAATCCTTCCCAAGTGCAACGCCTTCCTGCAGCGTCGAGGCCCGGCCGGCTACAATAAAAGCCGCCGCCGCATTCAAAAGCGCGGCGTCGCGAAATCGACTTGGCGCACCATCGAGCATGCTTTGGAGCGCGGCGGCGTCGGCATCGCCGCCGTCGAGCGCCTCCTTGCGGCAGCGGCGGAGACCGGCTTCTTCCGGCGTCACTTCGAAGTTGCGGACTGTACCCGCCTCAAGCGCTGCAACAAAGGTCTGGCCGGTAAGGGTAATTTCGTCAAGTCCGTCCGAGCCATGAACCACCCATACCGATTCCGCACCAAGATTCTTCAATACATAGGCCAAAGGCTGGACCCATTCGCGAGAGAATACCCCGATCATCTGCCGCTTGGCTCTGGCCGGATTGGACAGAGGTCCGATTAGATTGAAAATCGTGTGGGTCCCAAGCGCGGTCCGAATCTGACCAACGCGCTGCATCGCCGGATAATGGGGCGCCGCAAACATGAAGCCGATGCCAGCTTCGTGCACGCAACGCGCAACAGCCTCAGGCTCAAGGTCGATCTTCACGCCGAGGCGCGCCAACACGTCTGCGGCAAACGAACCTGAGGACGCAGCGCGGTTGGCGTTCTTGACAACAGGAACGCCGGCCCCGGCAACAATAAAGGAGGCGCATGTCGACACGTTAACCGACCACATGGGGCCTTCGCTCGTGCCAGTGATATCGATGGGATCGCATGCCGCCTCGACCCGCGGCATTCTATCCCGAATCGCCGAGGCTGCACCGGTAACTTCTTCGACCGTTTCGCCGCGGACCCGCATTCCCATCAACAAGCCGCCGATCTGCGAAGGGGTCGCGTGTCCCGACATCATGCTGTCGAAGGCTAACGCGGTTTCCTCACGCGTCAGAGTGGCGCCGCTGGCAACTTTGCCAATGATCGATTTGAGCGCTTCCATCGAACTTTCCACGATCCCTGTCCAAAGCTGAGGCTCGTCCGTTCAACGGGGGGGCGTTGAAGAGACGTGACATTGGTGCATCGAAGCAGCTGCCTGCCTCCTGGGCGGCTGATACTTCATTGGCCCGTGCGTATCGGTCGGTTGGGCGCGAGGCCCTGGGTGAGGCTACAATCTGACGCTACGTGAGGGTCAAGCTCTCCATTTTTTTGGTGCTGTTAGGACAGGTCCTCGGCCGATCAGAATAGTGCAGGCGTGTGGACGCAAGCGCCAACATAAATGTCTAGCGCCGGTGCTTGCCGAGGCTGCCTCTTGATCGTGGTGTTCCATCCGGTCCACGGAAGCGTTCGGCCTGCGGGCGCCGCGTCGTCGAGCGTTGAAGCCAGCTTCCATTACCTGTTTCGGGTCGAAGCCCGACTTTATGGCCACCAGAAAGCAGCCAGCCAGATCGCAGGTGAAGGTGCACAGAACGTCACGAACCCCATGCTCTACTGCTTTCACGGATTGGCGGTCATCGAATTCTACCTTCGGACGGTTGCGGAAGGTGGCTTATCTCAAGCTGCATCTCGCGTTCGGTCCTGCTTTACAGCCGGAACACGCCGTACTGCGGTGGGTCGATCGGCGCATTGAGCGAGGCACTCAATGCAATTGCGATTGCGGTTCTGGTGTCGACAGGATCCAGGATGCCGTCGTCCCAGATTTCGGAGGTCGCATAATAGGCGCTCGATCGTTCGTGATATTCTTCAAGAATTGGCTCTCGAATGGCTGCCAGTTCCTGCTCGGAGAGGCGTCCGCCCGCGCGAGCCAACTGTCGCGCCTTGACGTGGGTGAGAACGCCTGCGGCCTGCTCGGCGCCCATCGCGGATATCTGGGAATTAGGCCAGCTGAACACAAATCGAGGATCAAACGCGCGTCCTGACATAGCGTAAGTGCCCGCGCCGTGCGAGCTATTACAAACGATCGTAAACTTTGGCACGGACGCTCCGGACACTGCCATGATCAGCTTGGCGCCGTCCTTGGTGATCCCACGCCGCTCATACTCGCGGCCAACCATGAAGCCCGTGACATTCTGCAGGAAGAGCAGGGGCGTCCGATTCTTGTCGCATAATTGGATGAAATGAGCGCCCTTCAGCGAGCTATCGCTGAACAGCACGCCATTATTGGCAAGGATCCCGACTTGATATCCATGAAGCCGCGCAAAGCCACACACAAGTGACGTGCCATAACGCGGTTGGTACTCATGAAATCGGCTGCCATCGACCAGACGAGCGATGATCTCTCGCATGTCGAACTGCGCTCGGGTGTCCTTCGGAATGATACCGTAGAGTTCGCAAGCACTGTAAGCGGGCGGCTCAGGAGCCACTCGATCGATCCAGGTTTTCGCCGGTTGGCGGACCCGAGCGACGACGTCGCGGGCAATCGCAATTGCATGCATCTCCGAGCTTGCGACGTAATCACTGGTGCCCGACACGTTGGTATGCATGAGGGCGCCGCCCAGATCTTCGGCGGACACGTGTTCCCCGGTGGCAGCCTTTACGACCGGGGGGCCGCCGAGAAAAATAGCTCCCGTACCTTCGACCATAATATTGTATTCACTAAGCGCGGGGACGTAGGCCCCTGCCGCCGTGCAGTGGCCCATGACGATGGCGACCTGCGGCACTCCCATCTTCGAGAGAATGGATTGATTCCGGAGTATTCGACCAGCGTGGTAGCGATCCGCAAAGAACTCGGCCTGCAAAGGCAGGAACCCGCCGGCGCAGTCGCACAGATGAACCACCGGCAGACGGTTTTCGATGGCGATATCCAGGGCCCGCACAATCTTCTTGACTGAGAGCGGATACCACGCGCCGCTTTTCACGCTGGCATCGTCGGCATGAACAATCACCTCTCGACCCGCTACAATGCCGATACCGACGACCTGCGCGGCGCTGGGCACCTCGCCATCATACGCCTTGTTGGCGGCCAGCGTGGAAAGCTCTAGGAACGGAGTTTCCGGGTCGAGCAAGGCTGCGAGCCGTTCGCGAACAAACAGTTTGTTCTGTCGACGCAGTCGCTCGAAGTCCCGTTCTGGCCGGTGGAAGCGGGCAGCGCGTTGCCGCTCCTTCAATTCAGCCGCAAGCTGTCTGTTGTGGAAATCGTTGCGGCGAAACGCTTGTGAGTTAACGTCCGCTACGGAACCGATCCGCTGCATTTCAGCGCCCTTCTTCGGAGAGCGTCACCAGCTCAGCGTCATGCTCGAAGCTTTCGCCTTCCTTGACGTGAATCCGATCGACGATGCCGTCCTGCGGTGAGCGTATGATCGTCTGCAGCTTCATGCTCTCAATCATCATCAGTGCCATTCCCGCCGAGACTGATTGGCCAGGCGAAACGGTAGTCGCAACAACTACGCCAGGCATCGGGGCACGGGCGATTAGCGGGCGTTTTCCGTCATTCGCGGAAGTGAGCGCTCGCAATGGGTCATTGTAGCGCACAATGCGGGTTCTGCCGCGTATATGCAGATGAATCAGGTCGCCATCGATGGCAAACCTGACCGGTTCGCTTTCCCCGGCAATGGTCAGGATGCCGCTACTCTCACCGTGATGCGTGAACGCGACGGGGGCAATCACTTGGTCGCGCAAATGAAGCCGGTAGCCCTGCTCGCTGGTTGAAAGCCATAGCCTATGGTCTACGCGGTCGACCTCGAATGAGTGATACACGTCAATTTCTCCAGCTGCCAAATGCTGCGTGAAGCTCGGGCACGGCATCAGCCGAAGCACGCACCGGTCTCGTCAGGAGAGCGGCGGATGCCAGGAACGCAGACAATCCGGTAGCAAAATTGTCCGTTGCAAGATGCGGGTTCTCCTCAAGGTATCCCGTATGGAACTGACCGCCGAGAAATGCCTCGTCAGCTAGGATCCGGGCGAGCAGGCTTGCATTGGTCTCACACCCAAGTAGAACAAGTTCTCGGACCGCACGATGGGCTTTCATAGCAGCCTCTATGCGGCTTGGTGCATGCACGATAATCTTTGCAAGCATCGGATCGAACGCCGGCGTGATGTGCTGACCCCGCATGATGCCGCTATCGATCCGTACGCCGTCCGGATACTCGAGAAGATGTACTTTGCCAGTGGTTGGGACGTATCCGCGTTCGGGAGCCTCCGCGTACAGCCTGAGCTCGATCGAATGCCCGTTCGAAGCAATATCGGATTGCGAAAGCGCAAGTTCGCGGCCTGCTGCGGCATAAACTTGTTCGGCGATCAGGTCGACACCAGTGACCATCTCGGTCACTGGATGCTCGACTTGAAGGCGGGTATTCATTTCGAGAAAGTAGAAGTCGCCTTCGCTGAGAATGAACTCAACCGTTCCAGCATTTTGATATTGCGCCGCACGGGCGATGCCGACCGCGGCTTCGCAAATCCGCGTCCGCAATTGTGGTGATAATGCGGGCGAGGGCGTCTCCTCTATGATCTTCTGGAAGCGGCGCTGCACCGAACACTCGCGCTCGAAGAGATGGACTAGGTTACCGAAGGCGTCACCCAACACCTGTACTTCGATGTGCCGCGGGATTTCGAGATATCGTTCGACATAAAGTCGGCCATTTCCAAAGTAGCAACGCGCTTCACTGCGTGCCTGCTCGATGGCTGCTTCCAATGCATTTGGGTCGCGGACAATCCGCATGCCCTTGCCCCCACCGCCCCCTGTCGGCTTCACCAGCAAAGGAAATCCCACAGCTTGCGCTCTCGAAACGAATGTCGTGGGATCATCTTCTTCGATGGCGCAGGGAAGGACAGGAAAGCCGTTACGCTGAACGAAATTGCGGGCCCGGGCCTTGTCCCCCATGAGCTCGATGGCTTCTGGAGCAGGCCCGATGAAGGCAATGCCTGCCTTGATCACAGCCCTGGCGAACTCCGCACTCTCGGAAAGCAATCCATAGCCCGGATGCAGCGCCCCGGCGTTCGCCTTGCGAGCGGCAGCGATGATCTGCGCAATGTCCAAATAGCTCGCCACCGGTGTGCGGCCGCTGATCGGAATCGCCAAGTCGGCCATGGAGACGGCGGGGGTCAGGGCGTCTACCTCGTGGTAGGCAATTGCAGAACGGAGTCCAAGCTTCCGTAACGTTTTGATAATTCGTGCTGCTATCTCGCCCCTATTGGCGATTAGAACCGTATCGAAGGGTAATTTGTGCATTCGCCTATCCGAACAAGCACTGTGGCCAGAGCTTCTGTCAGTTGTGACCGATTGGTACCACTCTCGACGGCCCGCGCTTGATCGCTTGCCTTGGTGGTAGATCAGGCTTGGTCTATTTCTGAATGTGAACTCGCAGGCTCACGGCCGGGGATCCGTCACTTTGAGTCACTGTTCTTCTTGCCAGTATCTCGAACGGAGATCACGTAGCGACACTGTTGGCTGAGGCTCGCTTGTTTTGATCGGAGACAAGACGCAATGGCGGCACGATCGGGTATGTGGCTGCTGCACAGGCGGAACACGTCCTCCATGCAAGCCTCCTTTTCTTCCGCGGTCGGCGCTTGATCGCGCGCATTTACCTGTCCGGAGATTGCGGCTGTCATTGCGACAGCAAGAGCGATAGCGCGGTAGTTGGCATTGAGAAGCGAAGCCAAACGGAGTCGTTGGTTTTGATTCATGATATCCTTTCAAGCCGGCGTTGCAGCGGTTGTTGTTCGGCGCCAAACGCAAGATGACCTGACGACCGAAAAATGGGCTCGGGCGCGCAGTTCTCATTATCTGTCAGGAAGCGTCGAGATTGTCGAAGGTGGTTCCCACTTGTCTAGGATCGTACAATCTGACGCAACGAGCGATTCAAGCCCCTTCTGGGCCCAATTGTCTGAAGATGTTTGGAATGTGCATACTCCGTCTTAGGCGGACGCCTGCGCGAGGGAGTTCGGATGGAACAGTGCACACAGTATTGCTGTGGGCGCCTGTGAATGGCACCGCGGCGTAGCCAACGAGATGAGCCTCGCTGCTACGTAATTGTACGTAGCGCGGTTGTCGCAATTCTTTGATCTGAGAATTGCATGCTCACCGCCATGAATCCCAAAAGCAAACTCTACGAGCCCAATCACTGGCGAGGCCGTGCGGAAGCAACGCGAAAAAAGGCGGAAGCACTCGCCTACGGCAAATCCAGAGATAGGCTTCTTAAGATTGCCATCGAATACGACAAGCTGGCTCTGCGTGCCCAAGATTGGCAGACGCGCCAAAACGAGAACGATGCGTTGTCCGACTATGAGTTGTGAGGGCTGGCTGCGCTTCGGCAAAGCGCCCGCGGGCCTACCGGCTCGCAGTTTCATTGGTGGAGCAAAGGTTCTCAGCGCGCTTGGTGCGGCCAAGTCTATTGCAAGTCTGTATGCGGGGTGAGCCGAGCCGCTCGGCAGGGCGACGAAGGGGGAGAGGGACGAGGCGGCCGCACGCAATATTTGGTATAACGGCCTGCTCCTATTGCGATGGGATCGGGAGCGCTGGCGAGGCTGGCGACGCAATTCGTGTCGCCATCCTTGCGCAAGCTTCACAAAGCACGTTTCTGGCCTTGGTTGCGCATCTGGGCGCGGGTAATAGCTGATGTCATCCGGCATGTTGGCGGGTCATGTCAGTCCGCCGATTCGCGGCGTTGTCCTGTTATCTCCGCCTCTTTCGTTTGCGTCGCGAGAGAGCCGCATGTCGTGTCTAGGTAGTCCGCCAAGTGTTGACTTGAACCAAGTCAAAGGAAGAGATCTCCACTGCCAGACTGGCGGTGGCCTGCTTGATCCTCGGCACGATTCGATCGGAACAGTCGCGGCATACGAGTGGCCGAGAAGCGCTCGTGTGCCGCACTATTTGTCGAGACATCGTCGTCGATTCTGTAGCTCATAGGAGCGCTGCGACGATCCAGCAAATACTGGCCCAGAGCAGCGCGTTTAGGAACAACCCAACCAGTGGCCACAGGTTCCATTTCGTTTGCGTCGGCCAAGATCCGCAATCACCGCCATAATGCTTGATCATGGGGTGCTTTGGTGTGCGCCAGTGCATCATTGATCCAACGATGCGCTGGCCCACGGAAGCAGGCTCGCGTTTGGTTGCCTCGTATCACTCATGAGTTTCGCGATCTTCCTTCAAGGCTCGAGTGTCGGAATTCCGTCCGTATCGTCGCTCAGACGAAAAACCCTGCGAATTGACGGCCTGCTTAGCGCTGCAGCGTTCCGGACAGCACAAATAGCCCGTCGTCGATTGACGAGACCGGATATGGCCCGTCCTGTTTGCTTCGTTTTCCTGAGCGCAGCAATCAGCATGCCACGAACGGAGATGTACCGGCGCCGCTTTGACAAAAGAAAAATGCAATTTGTCGAGTTCAGCGCCATAGTCTAGCTGCCCTTAGTCGAGTCGCGACACCGATGTCTGAAAGCCAACGCCAGTAGGTGCGTCGTCAGCGACATACGGCGACAATGCGGTCCGAAAGATCGCCGTTGATCGCGATTGAGTCTGAGGCAGTAACCCAGGCTAATCGCCGTCCCTGACCGCTAGCTGACGAACAGCTGCTGAGATGGAAGAAGAATGATAAGATGTTGGCAGCTCACTCAATGACATGTTGGGTTCAGCTGCGGCTCCGATGCGAGCTGGGTTCGAGTTTACGCTCTTACAGCCCGATCATGGTCACATAGATGACGCATTGGCACTGTTTCAGACCGCGAGAAGCGTGTGCTGCTACCTATCGAGTAGCCACATGACAGCGCGGACCGAGGCGCCGTCCTTTTCGAATCATAGCGGCGACAGCGCGCGGTTTTCGAGCCAGAATGGAATCTACAAGCAGGTATCACATGCGATCATATGGAGTTACCGGGATGACGATCGGTCCATCGGCGATGAGTTGATGGACCATGATCGGCCACAGTCCGTTTCATATGCTCAAGCAGATCACCAGCTGATCTGCACGGATAGGGCGATGATATTTGTTTGGACGTGCCAAGGCTCAAGGGCTGACCTGCCTGAAGGCCAACGCTGTTCGGCGATGAGAGGCCCAGGCCTGCCAGCATAGATGAGCGACATGGCCCTCGCGAGACTCGATGTGGTGACGGAGTTGTCCACCGGGGCCGCCCATCGGGTCAACCATGGGTGTTAACTGGCCGATTCGTATCGAGCGGATCGTGTGCGGCCACGCAATCAATTGGCCAATGAGAGCGTTCGTCGCGTCCTCAAACGCGATGTGAGCGTTCGAAGACCGAGAATTAGGAGAGCTAGTGATGATGGACATCTGCGTGTTTCTCAGCAGATGGTTCGCTGAAGGGTGTTTTTGGAACGCTGGGCTGAGGACCGAGGTGGCGCCGGTTAATCAGTCGCCAGACAACGTCATCTACGTCGACTTCAAAGCGATCCGCGATGCAAAGGAGGGGACGTGCGAGCGCAGATCATAGAGAAGCTTGAGGCCGGCCGGGTAAAATGCGGCCAGTTCGCCAGCATTCCTGGATCGGGTCCCTGCGGCCTGTTTCTCGTGCAGGGGCCCTGCGGATGTGAACTCAGGATCAGTGGATTAATTCGTCCCAGCTGGGAGCACGTCGCTGTCTCGACGCCGCGGCGTTGTCCAAACTGGGAAGAGATGTGCTTCGTAAAAGACCTGTTCTGGGATGACGAGGAGTGCGTGATGCAATTGCATCCGCCTCATTCGCAATATGTGAATAACAGCCGGTATTGCCTGCACCTGTGGAAACCTACTCATCGGGACATCCCAATGCCGCCGCCGAGCTTTGTGGGCATAGTTGGGCTAGGACCATCCGAAGCAGCGATGTTATATGCACGGATGAGCGCGACAGCATGACGAATTGCATCAACAATACCCGCTCGGAAGAGGCGCTGGGTCAGCGCAGAAACGTCGGTTCTGCGCCGCTGGAAGGCAGCGCGATCGCGGGGCATGTCGGGCGCTTCTGCCAGCTGCAACGTGCGGGTTCTCAGCCGGGAATCCTGCTGCCGCGCAGGTCGCCGTTCACTGAATCAGCAAGATTTGTCTCATATGCATCACCGCGGCTGCTTTCATTGTGGGCAGCATGATGGGATTGGAATCAGGTTTTGGCGGCGTTCACGCCAGTGCTTGTGGAAAGGCGCGTTGATCGGGGGGAGCAATAACCGAAGTTGTATCGATGGCGTGAACCACGTCAAGTAGAGCCATGTGCTCGTCAGCCCCCGCCACCCGCCTGGATCAGAGCGAGCGGTCAAAACGGTGTGCCTGCAATAGGGAGGCATGGATCGATAACGTTTCCAAGCTTGTCGGCTCGACAGCTCGTCGTCAGCTTGCGGCAATATCCTTCAGAGCCAGAGCATGAGCATCCCGCAGTCGCTCTGAGGAAACGTGCACTGAAGAGCCAGGTGAGCTATCATGTATAATCGAGTGAGCGGACAATCCATTGGCTCCAATCGGGCTGATGAATCGGCTCAGTCGGTGGACAGTTGCAGCTTTGCGCAAGCACTTACGGAATGCGCGCAACAGGAGGGCCTGTCAGATGGCGAGTCGCCCGACCAAATGGGGAGCTGCTGCAGCAGGCCAGATACCTCAGACGCAAGTGTTTACAGTCCAGGCCCCTCCGACCCAAGCACATCCTCCCTGTCCTCCGAGTCCAGTCGATCCTCTCCGGCTCGGCCGACCCGTGATCTGTTCGATTACAGGACCGCTGAATTGCCTGAGGCCAATGTCAACGGTATCTGCGTTGGTTTGGTAGTGGAGTGGCTGCTCAATCTCCACAGCAGCCCCTCATCCCGAATGAGCGCTCTGCACCCGGGTACCCAAAACCATGTTTCGGCGGCGGCGCGGCAGCGGCGATATGACGAAATCAGAACTGAGTTGCGAAAAAATGGGCCGGCAGGTTCTCACAACCTTCAGGCAAGAAGCGCAATGCTGCAGGAAGCGGATTTGCAGCCATCCGACGAACAGTCGCGATATAGCTTTGGCTCATCTTCGGGCATGGCCCAGATGGTGAGCGAAGTCACCGCCGATCCGTCGATCTATTTGATCGGCTTGCGTTTCGCCGCAGGTGGCAAACACACAATCGCAACGTCAACATCGAATGCAATGACGACCCTCTTCGATCCGAATTATGGGGAATTTACTGTTCGGTCGGATCAGATGGATGAGGTATTCAAAAGTCTCGCCGAGCGTTACAGGAAGCCCCCGAACCGACATGAGATATCGACGGTCGTCACACAAAGGGTGGGCTGAGGGTTCGGAGCTTTTAACCAACCTTGCCGCGTTCACCGGCCTTTCGCGGCGGGGAGACGATGGAGACCAACAGCAGCCACGTCGCGTTTGAAAGCAAACAGCTGTGGACTCCGAATCTGCCGCTTCAGCATGCGCAAACGAGCTGAAATGGAGCTCGCCGCGGTCTGGATCTTAGAGGTTCGCTTGATTGAAGGCCGATCTCGCAAAGTGAGAACTCGTGCATTCTTTGCGTGCGGGCGCTATAACCACGAACTCGGCCGGAATGTACGGGGCCTGTCGAAACAAAGTCATATGCTGGCGCGGGCGCGGCTGTCCCGCGGTCTGGATTGTCCGTGATCGCTGCTTCACGTGCGTGCCAGCATGTTTCCGATCAGCGTGTTGAACGCCAGCTTGCGAACGAACCCAGCCTAAATCATCTGCCGCGTCAATACGTCTATGCTCAGCGTCTGGCGAGCGTCGTCATCGAGATCTTGCTCCGGCAGGCCGTGAAGCGTTGTTTTACGACCCGTCGACGTCTTCGGCAGGAACTGTCAGGTCACCTCGGCCTCTGGCGTGAAGACGCATTCGGTTTTGAGAAGCCATAGATGGCCTGAGACTCCGCCTCGTACGTCAAAGTCCGGCCGACGACTGTCAATGCGGGAGCGTCGCGGCGTATCAATAGCCGCTATCGGCGGCGTGCTATCGATCTGCGGTTGGCCGGGTGGATCGTAGGACTCCTGTGAATTCAAACAAAATTCTGCGCTCCGGACCGGTCGACGCCCCAAGTCGTCGGCATCACCAGCTGGCTGCAGCTGGGGGCAACGGTCGCAAAAAAAGAAACCCCTCTGCCTACAACCGCTCTCATCCGGCTTTACGGGACCACATGTGAGTTTTGTGACTAATGTCGGAAAGTTGACGAAAGGGAGGCTCTGACAAGCCCCAGAAGCAAGCAATTTCAGTTGGCGCGCCGTTTGCTTCGTTCACGGCGTCAGAACTGATCGCTTCCAAGCAGCGGTTGGTCAGGAGGTTACCTATGTTGCGAGCTGAGGTAGAGCGATACGTCGAGTATCCCGCGAAACAGCGTCGTCTGCTCTAAAATCTCAAACAGTACGCTGCAAGTCTTCGACGTATGGAGCCCAGTTTGAAGTACGCAGCCTGACTGCGTCCATAACCCCTAAGCCGCATGCGCCTTCGTGTCCTAGCGGCGATGTCTGGCACCTGTTTGGATGTTTCCAGATATGTGTTCATAGAAGTCATTGTGCAGTTATGAAGAGAAGTCCAACGATCTCGCGGATAAATGTAGCGAATACGCATCCCGTTGATGTGTATATATCTCCCGTCAACTTGACAGCCAATGGCAGAGCACATCTGGGGCATGTCGCTGGGCCATATCTCAGAATGGATGTCGTACAGAAGCACCTGAAGAGGGCGGGGCATCATGTCCGTTCTGGCCTGACGACTGACGGTTTCGAGAACCATGTCCTGGTCCGAGCGGCTCTTGAGAACATTGATCCGTCAGTCTTGGCACATGGCTTCCATATCAGAATTGTTGAAGATCTCACCTCCGTCGGTGTTGTTTTCGATCATTTCGATGATCCGGCGTATGGCAGCAATCTGCAGCGCTTTTCGAAGGTCGGCACGGCGCTGATGAGCGCCTTATCTGCAGCAGGCTCGCTTCGTTTCCGCGCGGGGCACTTACCAGTGGACGATGCCGGTTCTACTGCCACACCAGAAGAGCGTTTCTGCATTGGAGGCTGGTTTGGTGCAACCTGTCCGGTTTGCCTGGCATCTGCGGGGAGCTTCTTCTGCGAACAGTGTGGAGATCATTTTGAGCCCGAGGAAGCGCTGAACCCGGTATCGAGGCGCGGGCGGATTGTCGAATGGCAGGAAAACATTTCCGCGTTCCTTTCAATTTCGGGAAAGGACCGACTTCTACGGGCGTGGGATGATACGGCCATCGAATCCAGCTTTCTGGAGATAGGGAAACGGTACGTCGCACGTAAAGGGCAGCAAATGCGGCTGACCGTACCGGGATTACACGGCCTGGCTTGGAATTCACGACATTTCAACAGCCAGCAGATACTGTTTAGCTACTCCTCGTTACTCTACGCTCATTCTCTCTATTGCGGTTACAAGGACACGGAAGGCGCCGACAAGCCCAATCCTTTTGCACGCGAGTCCAATGCGTTCCTCATTGGCGGTACCGGTATCGATAACACAATCCCGATGCTTGTCGGCGTTACGGGATGCGCATTGGGCCAGAACTCCTTCCGCCCATTTGATCGAATTTTTTTCAATCACTTCCTTCGGCTGAACGGTTCGAAGTTCTCTACGAGTCGCGGCCACGTGATCTGGGCAGGCGAAATCGCTCGAATTCCAAATATATCGGTCGACGTCCTCAGAGTGTGCCTGTCGGAAATTTGTCCGGAAGAAACCGAGACCGACTTGGTACCAGAGCGTTTGGTCGATCGTTACAACGCGGTTCTCGACAAGATATCTGCGGCAATCGACCGCTGCACGGAGTCGGTAAACGGGTTGCCGTCGCTCGCTGGTTGTCACGTTGATGGCGAAATGATGGTTACGTTGGATCGACTCTACGAAAAACAGTGCACCGCGCTTTCGCTCGACCATCTGCGGGTTTCGCAATCGTCGAGGCCGCTTATCGAATGGGTTGATCATCTTGACGGCGCGCCGGACCATAAGACCGCTTACGCATGGCTTATGGGATTTAGCATATTGGCTTGGCCGCTGATGCCCAAGATAACAGAAGGCCTATGGCGTTGGCTCGGTCATAGCGGCCATCCCGTTGCCGCACGCGCTTCGATGCCTTCACCTCACCGAAATGGAAGGGCGCCGAAGATCGATGGGCGCAGGTTGGCGGTTTCGGACATTGAACGATGCCTTCCGGGAAAGATTGCAGCATGACAGTCGCGAACATCGTTCCTGCCGAGAAACTGCCCAGTGCAATCCCGTTAGAAATTTCCATTCCTTTCATGCTTGGTAGTATCAGCTTGGCCGCATCCTATGGCTCGAGTTTCTTTCTCGTGGACGCTCTGCGGTCCATTCAACAAAGCGCCACGACCGCCGGGGCCGTTATCTCGACCGGCACGATAGCAACGATAGCGTGTTCGCTAATGGTCGGCCGGATCGCGGATACACTTGGTTTAATGCGAACTATCACCATAGCCGCGGTAATGATGGCGGGCGCGATGATATGTTTTGCATTGGTGTCAACCTTAACGCTCTTCGCTTACGTCGGAGGACTTTTTCTCGGCATTGGGTGGTCCGGCTTCTATATGCTGGCGCCGCTTCAAATTCTGGGTCACGTGCGGGCTGAAGCCCGTATCAAGTATCTTACCTTGCTTTCCGGGTCCCAGATGCTGGGTATCGGACTTGCTTCTCCCGTCGCGCGCACCGTCGCGGTGACTGCGGGATCCTACATTGCGGTGTACGCCCTATTTGCGGCCGCATGTCTCGTTGGCGCGACGTTCTTGGAGCTCGCCGGTAGGGGGCTGGCGCAAGCTCCTCAGACCAAATTGCCAACTATACGTCTCACCCCGGAGGGCGTGCTAAAAGCCTTCAAATCGAACACGCGATATCCTATCATCATGATAGGCCTTGGCGGATGTGTTTTCGCCGGTCTTTTCACGTTCCAAACGCTCTACGCTGCATCACGATCGCAGTCTGCCGACACATTCTTTCTAGTTTTCACGCTGACAGCCGTCTTCATGCGGTTTGCTGTGGCGCCGATAATTGGAAGATTTCGCCTTGAACGCGTAGCCGCGGTTCTCATCATATGCACTATCGCGGGGCTATTCATCCTTTTCGTGAATGTGGGCAGCACGGCGAACTACATCTTCGGAACAATGATGTTCGCGCTGGGGTACGGTCTCAGCTATTCGACGCTGAACAGTATGGTCGTTCACCTTGCTGATACGGGTGGGACATCGTTGGCTATTGCTTCTCAAGTCTTCACGCTCTCCTACTTCATTGGCCTATTCGGATTTCCATACATCGCAGGGCAAATCGTGAAGTCGGGCAGCTTCGACAATTTGCTGATAAGCATGATGATACTCATCGTCGCGAATGCAGTTCTTCTTGCAACTCAAGTCTTCTCGGGCAGCCGAGAACATTGACTGGCTCCTTGTAGGGATCATGAGATGCTGAAGCACGCCGACAGCTATAACGTCATCGCGATCGGTGCGGGGCCGGCTAATCTGAGTCTGGCAGCGCTCGCGGCTCCGATTCTGGACATCTCGTTGAACGTCCTTGAGAGCTCAGAGAAGGTAAAGTGGCATCCCGGTCTGCTTTTGGCAGGTGCCGTCATGCAAACCAGCCCGCTAAAGGACTTGGTCACACCGGCTGATCCGACGAGTGCATACAGTTTCCTCGCCTACTTGCATGATAAGAAGCGACTTTATCAAGCTATTGTTCGGGGACTGGCGTCTGTTACCCGTAGTGAATTTGAGGACTATTTGCGCTGGGCAGCGGCGAAGCTGGCGAACATTCAATTCGGCGAGCACGTGAGCGCAGTCGAACTGCGCGGCGAGGTCTTTAAGATCATAACGAATTGCCGCAATTACCAAACCGCTACGATTGTGCTTGGCGTGGGCAGGGTACCGTATGTTCCTGAGTGGGGCAGGAATGCGCCGCCAAATGAGGTGTTTCACGGGAGTACCCTTCTCCTGCGGCGACGTGAGCTTTCCGGCAAGCGTGTCGTGGTCGTAGGTGGCGGCCAAAGCGGGGCTGAAATATTCCTTCATCTCCTCAGTGGTGCATGCGGTCGATTGGGAGCACTGACCTGGGTGACGCGCCGCGCAAGCATATTCGCGCTCGAAGACAGTCCTTTCGTCAATGAATGGTTCTTTCCGCAGCATGGTGATTGGTTCTTTGACCAGAGTGAAGCCGCCCGGAAGCAAATTCTTGAGCGACAATCGTTGGCGAGCGATGGCGTGAACTGCTCGACGCTGCGCGCTATCTACAATGCGCTGTACGACCGCGAGGTTCATAGACGCTCCTACCCGGCGCACGTAAAGATATACGTGGACACTACGGCGGAGGACTTGCGCGGCATGTCTCCCTTTCGCTTGGGTTTGCGTCAGCGGAAGACAGGCACTCGTTCACAACATGTCGCAGACATTGTCGTCTTGGCCACAGGCTACCGCACCGAAATCCCATCGTTTCTTGAGCCGATCGCAGGTCGGTTCAAGGTCTTGAATGCTCCGGGTGGCTCTCAAGAAATCGTGGTCGATAAGGAGTTCTCGGCTCGTTTTGATGGTCCCGAAAAGTGCCGCTTGTACGTCCAGAATGGCGCACGCCTTCAGCATGGCATCGCTGATACAAATCTAAGCCTGGTCCCTTGGCGCGCTTCGCTAATCCTCAATTCGATCATCGGCCGCGTAGCCTACAATTGCGGGCCGGGAACTGGCGTCATCGAGTGGAGTAGCGTTGGCTTCGACGGCTCCTGCTGACCGGCAAACAGGTCTGCCACGACAACTGGATCGTTCGGAGTATGCCATGAAGAATGCACGGTTGATGGCCTTGGGCGACATGATTGTCTATAGCCCCGGTGTCGTCTTGCAGCACGTTGAAGAAATCGGTGATTCCGGGACCCCTTGTCCCGTCGAGCTCATCGAATTCCAGCTGGATCCGTTCGCTGTGTCGACGCCTCATTCCCATTCTTCCTGCGAGATCTGGCGCATCACGAGCGGGAAAGGTCGTGTGATAACCGACGATGGAGAATTGGCTATCAAGGCAGGCGATCTGGTGTTTCTGCAGCCGCATCGAACCCATTATTTGGAAAACCGCGGCAGCGAAGTCCTGAGCGCTTTGTCTATCGCCTGGGAGGGAGGTCGATGACCGACAGCATTTACGACCTGGCGGTCATTGGCGCCGGCGTCATGGGCCTGAGTGCCGCCTTTATTGCAGCGAGCAGCCGGCCAAGGGATAGAATCGTCATCGTCGATCGAGAGACCGTTGGGGCAGGTGCCAGTGGGTTTGCCCCCGGAATCCAAATCAACATCGGTCGCAATGAAAAGGAAAGAAGCCTCCTCAATCGTGGTACAAAGATTTGGCGAGAGATCTATCCCCATGGGCGGCCCGGCGGTCGAGACTGCGACGTATTGTGGTTGACGCGCGATCCGGAAGAACTCACGCGAACGAGCTGTGTGGTTAGCACCGTCCCATCGACTTCTTTTGCACTCAGGGAGAGACTTTCCTCGCTGCCGCAGTTTTTGATTCCCGGCGATATGGTCGTGGCGCTGGATCGGGGGTCTTACTGTCCAGTCAATTCAATTGTTCAGGACCTGGCCCAAAGGCTCGGGGCTGTCGGGACGTCGATACGGGAACGCACATCGATTGCGCGGATACGGCAAAGACCGAGCCATCTTCTCCTTGAGAGCTCTGATCATAGCGAACTCCGGGCAAGACGGGGCGTTCTTGCAATTGGTCCATGGCTGCCAGACTCGCCGTTGCGCGCGCACCTCGCCAATGAGCCGCGGTTGCGAGTTAAAAAGGTCGTCGCGCTTCACTTGGCGGCGCACCCCACTACGAACTGTCCAATGATAGGCTTGTTTGATGACTATGCGTTCCTAATTCCTATGATCGAGGAGGGGTATTGGCTGTTCAGTTTCACCTCGCAAGAATGGGATGTGAGGCCTGACCCAGGTGGGCTGCACGTTAGTTCGGATGATCTCGCGCGCGCCACCGCAATCCTGACGAAATGGTTTTCTCCTGACATCCCCGCAGTAGCATCAGCGCGTGTTTTTTGCGACTGCTATTCTGACGATGGTGTCCCGTTCTTTCGCCCGGCTCAAGATGTCGCCGGTCTGTCTGTCATTGGCGGTGGTTCAGGTAACGGGTTTCGTTTTGGGCCGGCGTGCGCGGAAGAGGCAATTGGATCGCTGTATTCTCACCATCGATAGTCTTCGGCGTAGCGTGATGAAAAGACATAAGCCGATCGGTCTCGAAGCCAATCCCTACTACGAACTTGCAGATGCCGTTCGTGAGACGTCGAGATCGACCATGATTATTGATCTCAGCGCCATTGAATCCAACTATCGAAAGTGCCAGGCGCTTGCGCCTCGCAGCGCTTGCGGCGCCGTTGTCAAAGCCGATGCCTACGGTCTTGGCGCGACACGTATAGCGCCCTTCCTGGCGTCCCTCGGCTGCGCGCATTTTTTCGTCGCCGATGTGGAGGAGGGCATTGCCCTGCGCGATGTGCTGCCATCATCGGCAAGGATCTATATGCTCTACGGCGCTAGGCCGGGTATGGAGTCGGCGGCCGAGCAGCACAATTTGTTGCCGATTCTCAACAGCAAGGAACAATTGGAGGCCTGGCTTCGGCATTGCCGACTTCGCAATCGCGCGCTGCCGGCAGGAGTTCATGTCGACACCGGCCTGTCTCGATTGGGTTTTTCCACTGATGAGTTGCACACAATCGCCGAAAATAGAAGTGGACTATCTGAATTTCCTGTCGTGCTGTTGATGAGTCAGCTCGCCTGTGCAGAGTGGCGAAACGAGATCTGTCTCCAGCAACTAAATCGGTTTCGCAGACTTTCCCATCTGTTCCCGAATGCGATTCTTTCTCTATCGAATTCGGCCGGATTGTTCGCCGGACGTGAGTTTCATTTTGACCTCGTGAGATCGGGGGGAGGAATTTTCGGCTTCGCGGCGTCAGATGATCCCGATTTCAAGCCAATGCAAGTTGTTCATCTGCGAACGCAAATTATTCAATGCCGTAAAGTCGAGCATGGGGAAGCGATTGGATACTTCAGGTCCTACACAGTAAAGAAGCGGATGCGGGTCGCGACCGCCGCGATTGGTTATGCAGATGGCTTTCCACGTAATCTGGGTAATCGAGGGCATGTCTTCATATATGGTCGTCGTGCGCCTATCGTCGGCTTCGTTTCGATGGACCTTATCACCATCGACGTAACTGACCTGCCCGAGAGCTGGACGCCGGCCGGGACAGTGGTGGACCTCATCTGCCCCGAGCAGACTATCGCAGATATGGCGTCAGCCGCGAAAATGCTGAGCGACGAATTGACTACGGCGATGGGACGACGATGCCGCAGGCTTTACGTCTCATCCGCAAGAGATGATATGAGGCACCGGTGAACTCCTCCACGCTCCGATCCCAGCAAGTCAATCGAGCGATCTACCTAGGCGATGAGGGCGTGCGTCTCATGCGTCCCAGCTACTTCACTGCCGAGGTGCGTCAATTTCATCATCGTGAGAGACTATTTTACCTCGATCTCCTGTGCACGACCCACTACAAGCTGATCATAGAAGTAGGTTGTAATGGCTACCGCCTTATCGGCATCAAGAACGATGACAATGATTATCTTGGCATCGAAATCAATCCACCTCGTATTCGCCGGTTAAAGAGCAGGAGAGGAGCGGTTATCCGCTGCGAGGCCAGAAAATTTTTCAAGAGAACGCGGCTAATCGACGAGATAATGCGCCGCTATGATGGAAAGGTGCTCTGCATACTGCCATTTAATTTTATTGGCACGATGGATGCGCCGATGGAATTCCTGTCGCTGGTCTGTAAATCGCCTTTTGATCTAGCTTTGTCGCTCTTTTCGACGAGCGAGGCGGCTACGGTGGCTCGCCGCGAATACTATGACCTTTGTGGCATCACCGTTCAGGGGGTGGCGCGCACGGATGACTATGTTCGATTAGATTGCTCCAACGGTTTCCGGGCGTTCGCTTTCGATCCGGTCTTTCTGGTGAACCACATATCGTCGTATGGCTTCCGCTTGAATGACATAGAATGTTATGATGTCTGTAACTTCCTTCATTTCAAAAATGAGTCATCCCGAAAATGAGCGGTCAGTAATGCCAACTGAGCTCAAAAATAGACACGAGGTCATCGACGCCAGCCGGATCACTAGAAAGCAAGCACGGAAAGCCAGAACTAATCGCATAGCCCGGCACCATCAGGCAACGACGAGCTTGCAACGAGCCAAGCCCAGACCTGCGACACGCGCGATCGGGAAGATGACCCAATCCGGAGTTTCTTTCGGCTTCGTCCCTGCTTTCTAGATGAAGCAGAAATCGTCCCTCCTAGCCTCGGCATTCCGAGAGCAAGGCGCCCTCTTCGGCTTTCTTCAGACTGTGTCGTCCAAGTCACCAATAAGCCGGAGCTTCGGCCTATGTTGACCCTGAGCGAGGACTTTCATGTACGACGTCTACTTGAACGAACGGAACGACCTTCTCGTCGTTCCTCGAGGCAATTCCATTCCGATCGATCTCAACAGGAACTGGCGGAAGAAACGTATCGTGCGTTCGGTTAGCGAGCAGATCCGCGAAGATGTTCGGATCTACGGCTACCATCGGCGAAAATTGCCGCTAAGTCGTTCGATGAAAACCGTAGCTGACAAGCTAGCTTGATCTACAAACAATGAGCGATCGACAAAAAGATTGCGAACGGTCGTAAATTCCTCTCGTTTCATTTCCGGACCGATCGGCGCAACCGAGAGCGCCAAACCGTTTTCCGGGGCCGGCAAGCGATCGCCTATCGCACGCGGGATCATTAGGAGCGAATAGAGCTTTGAAAATAACACGTGTGAATCTCAGCGAGGAACCCAGGCTTCCTAGGTATCTTAACCCTAAACTGCCCCGTTCCTCAGTGGTTCCGTTGGCCCCTAACCCTCGGCGCTTTGGTCTGCGGGATCGGAAAAAACCCTGATAGCCCGCGAAGCTGCTCGTCATCGGCGCCGTCGAGCGGTAGGCAGGTGCGATCGCTTCTGCATCATGCGCGGAATTGAGGGATCCAATAATTATCGCTCATGGGACGTCATTGATATGCTTCGTTGATCGGTGAATTCAATTCGCGCTCGATCAGCGCAATTCTACAGCATATCTCGCAGGTTCACCCACCGTCATGTCGGAAGCCGATCCATTTGAAGACCAAGGGGTCAGGAGAAAAGTCGGACTTACCAACTTAGGTCTGAGCCGGATCGCCGCTGATTAAACGGCTTGATGGCTTCGGCGTTGGCGTTCTCGGGGGGCAACCGCTAATCCACTTCGGGCTGGCAATGGCTCCCTGGTGCAAGCTTGGCCGAAGAAAACCCCGGCATTGCTGCCAGGGTTCTGCCTGTCGAATCTTTAAGAGAGGGATCAGAAGTCCATGCCGCCCATGCCGCCGCCCGGAGGCATCGCGGGACCGGGCGCGATCTTCTTCGGCAGCTCGGCAACCATCGCTTCCGTCGTGATCAGCAGCGCCGCCACCGAGGAGGCGTTCTGGACTGCGATGCGCACGACCTTGGTCGGGTCAATGATGCCCTTGGAGACAAGGTTGCTGTACTCGCCGGTCTGCGCGTCGTAGCCGTAAGAGTACTGATCCTTCTCCAGGACTTTACCGACCACGACCGAGCCATCTTCACCGGCGTTGATCGCGATCTGCCGAGCCGGCCAAGACAGCGCCTTGCGCACGATTTCGACACCGGTCTTCTGGTCGTCGTTTGTGGTGCGCAGGCCCTTGAGCTGCGCGGAGGCACGGAGCAGGGCGACGCCGCCGCCCGGGAGAATGCCTTCCTCGACAGCCGCGCGGGTCGCGTGCATCGCGTCATCAACGCGATCCTTGCGCTCCTTCACCTCGACCTCGGTCGCGCCGCCGACGCGGATCACCGCGACGCCGCCTGCGAGCTTGGCGAGACGCTCCTGCAGCTTCTCACGGTCGTAGTCCGAGGTGGTCTCCTCGATCTGCGCCTTGATCTGGGCAACGCGGGCGTCGATGTCGGCCTTCTTGCCGGCGCCGTTGACGATCGTGGTGTTCTCCCTGTCGATCATCACCTTCTTGGCGCGACCGAGCATCTGCAGCGTGACGTTCTCGAGCTTGATGCCGAGGTCTTCCGAGATGGCCTGGCCGCCGGTCAGGATCGCGATGTCCTGCAGCATGGCCTTGCGGCGATCGCCGAAGCCCGGAGCCTTGACGGCCGCGACCTTCAGGCCGCCACGCAGGCGGTTGACGACGAGGGTGGCGAGGGCTTCGCCTTCGACGTCCTCGGCGACGATGACCAGCGGCTTGCCGGTCTGCACCACGGCCTCGAGCAGCGGGAGCAGCTCGTTCAGCGAGGAGAGCTTCTTCTCGTTGATCAGGATGTAGGCGTCGTCCATCTCAACGCGCATCTTGTCGGCGTTGGTGACGAAGTAGGGCGAGATGTAGCCGCGGTCGAACTGCATGCCCTCGACGACGTCGAGCTCGGTCTCGAGCGACTTGGCTTCCTCGACCGTGATCACGCCCTCGTTGCCGACCTTCTTCATGGCGTCGGCGAGGAATTTGCCGATCTCGGCATCGCCGTTGGCCGAAATGGTGCCGACCTGGGCGATCTCCTCGTTCGAGGTGACCTTCTTCGAGTTCTTCTGGAGGTCCGCAACGACGGCTTCGACCGCGAGGTCGATACCGCGCTTCAGATCCATCGGGTTCATGCCGGCGGCGACCGACTTGGCGCCTTCGCGCACAATGGCAGCCGCAAGCACGGTCGCGGTGGTGGTGCCGTCGCCGGCAGCATCCGCCGCCTTCGACGCCACCTCGCGCACCATCTGGGCACCCATGTTCTCGAACTTCTCCTCGAGCTCCACCTCCTTGGCGACGGCGACGCCGTCCTTGGTGATGCGGGGGGCGCCGAACGATTTCTCGAGCACCACGTTGCGGCCCTTTGGACCGAGAGTGACCTGTACGGCGTTGGCGAGAATGTCGACACCGCGCAACATGCGGTCTCGCGCTTCTACGCCGAACTTGACTTCCTTGGCTGACATAATCGAAATTCCTCAGTTTAATCTCTCATCCTTCGACGCGCCCCGGGGCAAGGCGTTCGTCAAGGGCTGAACGGATGTGGAGCGCTGGACTAGGCGGCTTTCTTCGTCGAAAACACATCGGTGAGAACGCCCATAATGTCGCTCTCCTTCATGATCAACAGCTCCTGACCGTCGACCTTGACCTCGGTGCCTGACCACTTTCCGAACAGCACCCGATCGCCGACCTGGATATCGATCGGAATCAGCTTACCGGTCTCGTCACGGCCGCCTGGGCCAACCGCGACGACTTCGCCCTGCGATGGCTTTTCCTTGGCTGTGTCGGGAATGATGATGCCGCCAGCTGTCTTCTCTTCAGCGTCGATTCGCTTGACCACGACGCGGTCGTGAAGCGGACGGAAATTCATGTAGGCCTCCTGAGCATTGAACAAGTTGACGATGGGCGCTTTCTGAGCAGCACCATTATTGCAAGAGCCAGGCCAAAGACGAGCGGAGCGACTCTGCCCGCGGTTCAACTGAATCGCACGCATGGCCTGTGTGTGTCAGTCGGAAACAGACGCCGTCATGTACTCAACCAGCCAAGCTGTTGCGAACATGACACTGCGTATCGTCAAATCCGGCCATATTGGCTCCACGGTTCTCGATTGCAGTGGCGGAGATTACTTTGATCAAAGCCGCGTGCCAGAGCGGCAATCCCTTGCAACTCCGATTGGCGAAAAAATGGATCCGATGAGCATTGCAGAAATGTCTTGCCGCCGGCTGGTCCAGAGTTCAGACCGATGCTGGCAGGGCTGCAAATGATTAGTTTGCCAGACATTGTCTCCAGGCAGCTTGGTACGGCGATGCGTGCGATACTGAAGAGTTCGTCAAGAAGCTCCGCTCGATGAATATGATGTTGGCGGAATAACAGATGTGCCAACTGTCTCGATTCAGACCGGCTTCCGTAAAGAAGCAGTGTGCTTTTCCAGAAGTCGCATTGTGAATTGTCCCCCTCCGGAAGTGATACACCGTCGTTCAAAAATTGACCGAGTTTATCCCGATCGTTCGTAAACCGAGAGTGAGAAGGTAGGTCTTGTTCAGCACTGGCGGTCCCGAACCAACGGAGTAGTTGTAGGAACTTACGTAGTTCGCCGCCAGAACGAAACAATCGTCGACATAGCCAGCGCCGAAAACATACTGATTGATCTTGTTGGACTGGAGATCCCAACGCGCCGAACCCGTCACCACCCAATTTGCGGCGACTTTAAGCGAACCGGTGGTCATAATCCCCTCGCGGCGGGCCTGATAGCCGAGCTCCGGCTGCTCCGCATAGTCGCCATACGTCACGCTTGCAGACCAGCGGTCGAAGTTCGCGCTGGCCTGGGCCTCGAACCGGTTGATGTTCCAGGTCGCCTCGTCCATCCGCGAGCGGACGCTGAACGTGTAGGTGCGGTTGGGCGAGTAGGCGAGGCTCGCGACATAGTCCGAGCGCGGATTCTGCAGGCCGGAATCGATGCCGGTGTTGGTGACGTCCGCGACCGCAAACGAGTTCAACCCGAACATCTGGTAAGACTGTCCGAACATCGCGTTGACGCTGCCGCCGCGATCGAACTGGTTGGTGGCCTGCACGCCGACATTGGCGCGGCTGCCGCCCTCAACGCGATCGTAGCCGGAGAACTTGTCGACCGCAAACAGGTTGCTGGTGTCGAATACAAAACTTTGTGCGTCCTCGTTAGGAAGCTTGCCGGCTTTTGGTTCGTCGGGCCGGATGATGACCTGCGTGATCGGCTCGATGGTCGTCGTGCCCCACGGCTGCACGTTGATGAAGGGGTAGCGGTATTCGAAGCCGACGGTCGGCATCAGGCGAACCGTCTGGGTATCGCCGACCGGCAGGAAATTGGAAACGCCCGGCTGGTTCGAGATGTCGGCGTGGATGGCATCGGCGCGGACGCCGACGAACGGCGTCCAGATCTGGCCGAGCGGGTCGGTATAGGATTTACGCCACTGCGCCTCGGCGGTCAGCCTTGTGTAGGTGCCCGGCATGCCGCGCAGCAGGCACCGCGAGGGCGCCCGCGCCATCGGGTCCGCGGATGTGGTCAGGCACAGGCCGTTGGTGTTGGCCGTCGTCGTGATCGGGTCGAACACCGCGGTTTCGCGGGTCAGGTTGGTGAAGTTCACCTTGTAGCTGAACTCGCCACCGAAGATCGGGCTGTTGATCACGTTGTTGTAGTCGATAACAGGCGCGACCACCGGAACCTGGTTCTGGTTGCCGGAGTAGCTGCGATAATGGATCGCGCGTGCGTCGAAGAAGCTGCGGTTGCCGACGCCGATCAGATAGAGCTGCGAGATCGCCTCGGTCGGCAGCGACAGGAACGATCCGAACGGATCCTTGTACTGGGCCAGCCGGTAATCGGACATGAAGTAGTAGTCGGTCAGCAGCACGCCGTCCCAGCCCCAGGTCCATTTGTCGTTCAGCGCGAACTGACCCTTGGTCTCGATGCCGCCGCGGAACTGGCGATCACCGGGCTGGCCGGCGAAGGCGCCTTGATCAAGCTGGTCGATGCCGTAGAGCCGGATCTGATAGGCGCCGTTCGACAGGCGCTGGCGGAATTCGCCCTGGAACAGCACGCCCTGCTTCGAGGTGATGCGCGGATTGAACGTCGCGTCGAAGTCCGGCGCGAGCGCGAAGTAGTAGGGGATTTCGACGCCGACGCCGAACGCCGAATACGTGGTGAAGCCCGGCATCAGGAAGCCGCTCTTGCGCTTCTCGGTCGGATCGGGCGTCGAGAAGTAGGGCAGATACGCCATCGGAACGCCGAAGAATTCGAGCTGGGCGTTCTCGAAATAGAGCATCTTCTCGGTCTGGTTATGGATGATGCGCGCGCCCTTGACCTGCCAGAGCGGCGGCTTCTTCGGATCATCCTTACAGGGCGCGCAGGCGGTATAAACGCCGTTGTCGAACACCGTGTAATTGCCGCTGGACCGATCGGCGCGGGTCGCCGCCATGCGGGTCTGGTCTTCAGTGTCGACGCGCAGCGAATCGACGAACCCGTCGCGGTAGTCGTCGCTGAGATCAAGGATGTTGGCGTAGGTGATCTTGCCTTCCGCATCGGTCATGCGGATGTTGCCTTCGGCATGAAGACGCTTGGTCTTCTGATCGTAGATGACCTTGTCGGCCTCGACGCTGGTGCCGTTGTAGAACATCTGGACGTTGCCGACGGCCGAGATGCGCGAGTTGTTATAGTCGTAATCAATCTCGCCCGCCTGCACGAGCATGTGATTGTCGTCGATCAGGTTTGCCCTGTTAGCTCGCGGTTGGTGTTGATTATAGATGAAACCCTGCGCCGATGCGGTCGCGGGCGCAATGACGGCACAGGCAGTCGCAACAACACCCGCGACCATGAGCATTAAGCCACGGCGGCCAGCGATCGCAACTGTCCACTCCAGAGGTGTCGCTGGCTCAGTAAGGCATACCTGCCGAGCGGGAGAAGAACGGCGACAATCCCGGCTGACTCTCGCGCAGCACGATCCTCGCGACGGCTCCAATATAGCATTTATTCCAATCAATCGGACGAGTCCATCTGAGCCTTTACGGGATTGCGAGCCGTCATCGACAGAACGGAATGTCTCACATCTGAAGCAATCGACGTGCCATTGCATCTTTGCTGACGTTGGCGAGCCATGACTGTAAATTCTGAGACATTGACGTCTCGGATTTGACGCGGATCGGCGCAGCCACGACACGAATTGTCAATGGTGACGATGCTCGAAGCTTTAGTTCGTGCAATTACCGCTACCACAGCGCGTTGTCGGCCGGTGTTCACGCTCGTAGGCGCGATGAACTAGAACGCTCGTTGCCGCGCGAGTTACCAACCTCATGAAGGCAACCGCCAAGCTAGTCCGCCGGCTCTGCCCTACCGGAGGACCCTTCAGTTCGCCACGATGTTCGGTCTGACGATCTTGTGCTCGTCGTGTATGTGTTTCGCCCTCAGCGAACCTTGATGAATTGCCGCCGTCTTCTGGCCGGGTTTACTTCTATGAAGGCCGATTAGATCTGCGCGTTGCTGGCGGCCAACAAAGCAATCAGTGGCTTTCAATTGCCGGTGCTGCGTTTGCCAGGATCAGTGCTGCTTCACATTTGACGCCAGAACGTTGGTGCCACCTGGCAGCAAGTATCACCCGTGTCTTTGATTTGCAGAATTGTCCCTGAAAATGGTGGTCCCGGGACAGATTGAACTCAATCATGGTCAATACCCTAATCCATGAGCGGCTATCATTATTGGAGCGGCTCCACCATTCCTGGCCAGCAGACAACGGCTCAGAATGCCATTCGTCGCCTCGGTAGCCCAATTGTCAGCCATGGATCGTTCCACGTTTACGGGGGGAAATCCTCTGCCGGGATCGCCGGCCTCTTGCACAAAAGCGTCAGCCAACGAATTCCGCAACCCCGAGATTGTTTCCGTGTCGGACGGCGAGATCGCGCAAACCGCAGCTTTATTGCCTGCGTCCATGTACACCTGAGGCCCAAAGGCGTCACGGCTGGCATTAAAGGCCATGATCAGGGTGTAGGTGATCCTGGTGCCGTTCAAGGATGTAAACGTATGGCTTCCCCGCAAGGCGACAATGGATATCGGATCAAAAATGGCAAGCCAATCCCCATAGAGTTTCGGACGCTGCTGCCCGGTAACCCTTATTCCGGCAAAATCCGCAAGCTGATCCTCCGCACATTGTTCTGGAATGCGACGAATGCAGTTCGGTTGTTGGTCATCGCTGCTCAGCGACTTCGTCCAGCGGCGAGGGTACGAGAGTGCTGGAAAGCTGTCGGTAGCCTGCGGAGCAGCGGTCTGATCGAGGCAGAAGAGGTCGACGACAGCTCTGGTCGGCACGGGACGTCGTTGCGATTGCTTGAAATCCAGGATTGATAGCGAGAACTTTGCTCGAGAACTCCCCGAACTGCAGTCACTGGAGCAGGTGACGGGCGCCACATACATACTCGCCACCAGCATGGATATGCCGGCAAGCAATACGAGGCCCACGAAACACAGGTGCAGAAAGTATCGTGATTGTCGAATCAGCCTATCGACTGGCATGGCTATGAAGTCCGCCGCCGGCCGCGCCGAGGCGATCGCCAACGGCCAATTGTTCCTCTCTCCTGTGGCTCAGCTGTCACTGCTCCCTGCCAAGGTTGTTGTGTCTCTCAAAGGCGAAGCGACGCCGTCTCATAACTCGTCACCGCATCATCGATGCTGCGAAGCGCGGGTGCCGATGCCGTCCACAAAAAGCAATCTTCGTGCCTCGCGCACAGTGCAGTTTTGCGAAGGCTTCGTGGTATGTGCGTGCCTTCGAGAAACGATGATTGTCTGGATCCGGACAAACTCGGTGCAGCAGCGCGTCGGAATGCGTGCACCAACGACTGATAATATGCTGTTGCCGGTTGATATACGTATTGGAGCGGTACGCTTAGCCGTGCGAGGAGTCAGATGGTCATCCTTAAGCCGCGATCGGCCGACCTGGAGTCGTCCCCAGGAACGTTCAGCGTGATCGCGTCCGCTTCAGGCCGAGCAATCCATGACTGCGATATCGAAAAGTCGCGGCTGCGCGAATTGGGAAAAGGCAGCCGTTAGCTGGCAGCGTGATATTCGGCCCGGTCGTTAACTGCGCTCGAGGAGATTGCCATTGTCATTCAGGAAGCGACAACCTGCCCGAAACCGCCCCATCAAAAGCGGCCGCTCTAAAGTGCGACGAAGCCGATCCGTTGGCACTGGAGGCACATCGGAATCTGCTATTCGCTCCTCGTGCAGGTCCCGATTGCCCCTGATAAAGCTGTCGTTGCAGGGCAATTGCTGGGGCGTTCCCAGTGACAGGCTCCTGTTCGTTTCAAATTGGTCGCCGCCATGGATGAAGGGGCTGGGCGAGCACATTAAATATATACGTTGATATACGTTGTGCAGGAGCGTCCGGCGTGTGATTGCGGTATCGAGAATGAAACTCACCCGATCCTTGCGCCAATGGAAAGACAAACAGTGTCGTCTGTAGAAGTACACCAGCACATCGTCTCACTTCTTCAGAAACCGAATCCTGTTATCCTGGATATCGGCTGCAATGACGGAACCGATACCCAACATTTCCTCAACCTGTGCCCGCAAGCTCAAATCTACAGCTTTGAGCCGGACCCCAGAGCGATCGCGCGTTTCAAAACGAAGCTGGGCCCGTCCCTGGCTAAGGTAAAACTGCTTGAAATCGCGATCAGCGATCGAAATGGAACGATCGATTTCCATCCAAGCAATGCAGATGGTGATGCGAAGGAGTGGGACCTTTCCGGTTCGATACGCCGCCCGAAAAATCATCTTACCGAGTATGATTGGGTTCGTTTCGATGGCCCCGTCCAGGTTCAAACGCGGCGGCTTGACGATTGGTGCAACGAAGCTGGGCTGAACACGGTGGATTTCATCTGGATGGATGTCCAGGGCGCCGAAGCCGATGTGATCGCCGGCGGCATGCAGACCTTGAGCAACACGCGATTCATCTACACGGAATATAGCGACCGGGAGCTCTACGAAGGGCAACTGTCGTTACAAGCCATTCTTGATCTATTGCCGTCATTCGAAGTAGCGGCTCATTATCCCCGTGCTGTAGAGGGTGATGTATTGCTCAAGAATACGCGCTTCTAACGCCTGCCACATATCCGGCCCTCATTTACCGCTGGAAGACCTGCCCCGGTTCTCTGCAGCGTGGCGCTACAGGACGGCCGAACGCCAAGCGAATGGATACTGCGGTCCGGACAGGCGCGTTCCAACGTTCCCTTCTCGTCGCGGTGGCCATGCAGGCTTTGGCGATAGCGCACGTAGGTGGAACCCTCGATAACTTTTGTGATTGTTTGGAGATCATTTGTTTGGCGGGCTGGTACGGCCCGCGCCTCTGAGGCGAGCAGCTCGAGCGTTCTCAGATGCCTGAACCAACACTGCCAACTGGCGCTCAAAGCGTTTAATCGTCTGAACTGCTGCTGTATGCTCTGGTCCTCTAGGAAGCCGATCCACTGCTTCGAACAAATGCCAAAGCGACTGCATCAGTTCTCGTAGATCCTTAAGATGCGCCACTTCGATTACACGCTTAGGGTCGCTATTGTTCGTCGATGAGAAGGCATGCTGAAACATTCGCGTTCAGCCCTTCGCTAGTCGGGCGGTGCATAGCGAGTTTGTCGCCCCTCATCGGCTGCAGCCCGCAATCTGCGATACGTCGCTGGTACAAAGCATCGTCGGTGAGATTCTGCGCCATCATGTGTGAGTATGCTTGCAGCAGCGCATGATCCCGAAGCATCAGTGGCCTGCCGTGCGGGGGGAGTCTATTCTTTGAATGAAGAATTGCAATGACTGTGCCATCGCGAGCTCAATGTAGAAAGGACATGGATATGAGGATGCTAGCTCGCAATTGATTGCAATATCTGAGTTGTTTTAAATCCGACATGCTTGTCGGCACCGTGAATGCTACACTGCGGAGCAAGAATGTTGTCGACTTGGCCTAGCGAGGATCATCTTGATCGCTCGCAAGAAAGTCGCCCGAACCAAAAGATAGAGTAGATAGGGCCTATGCTTATGCCCGCCTCGGAGCAGGTGGCGCTATCGGCATGCTGCTGAATTTAGCTCGCTTCTGGTCGCCACGCACGAATGACCGCGATCGTAACGCGAACGGTTCTTGGTCAAGAACGCCTAACTCCGTGCCACCCTGTCAGTCGATTGAGAGCCGCGGCAGCGAACGGGCGCCGCTGATCAGATGGGCCTGCGCTGCCACTTCAGCAAGATAGTCATCCATTGCACTTTGCGCGGTTATGGTACCAGGGTGGCGAAAGTTCACGGAAATTCCGTCCTGCCAGCGACTGATCCACAGGTATGTCTCGCAAGCATCGGAGCTGCGGCTAATCAGAAATCGCGTCCGCCAGTGAGGCCAGCGGTCCGATCCGGGCACCGTCCGATTGTCCATATAGGATACCATGAAACGGTCGCGCAGTGTGGTGCCGAGCAGCTCCATGGCCTTTGAAAATGGCACCTGAGCCGTTTTCTTGGCGCGTTTGAGTTCGAACCGGGCGGCGTTCAGGATTTCCGGCAACGTATCGGCCACCCGGAAGCTCACCGGGCTCATCCCGACATACCATCCAATCGAACGCATCGAGCGCAGATCGTACCTGGTGTGAAAGGGCGCAACGGCGTGGAATTGTCGTTGGTTCGCCAGTGTCTTTCCTGCCAGCGCCAGACAGGCGAAAATTCCCGTCGCCGCGTTTCCGCCCTGGGACCTGCAGCCGCGATCGAATTCGGATGCGCCAGCCGCATCGAGCAACCACATTTTTCCGCTCCGCTGCAAGGATCTCTCCGGCTTATCGAATGATAGCGGAAAGTCCGGCAATTGACCGCCGTTCGCCGCGATCAGATCGCGCCAATGGCCGATAGCAGGATGGTCATCGGTTAGATCGGTCAGTCGCTCTCGTTCGGCCTCGGCGTGATCCAGATAGCTGTGCACCGCCGCCAGCTTGGGTTCCACTCGACGGATCGCGGCTGTGTATAGTTCGTGGATCTCATACGGTACCAAGGCCATCGAGTAGGCATCGCTAACAGAGTGGTCGGAGGCGAGCAGGAGGCTCGTGGATGTCGGCCGGCTGATCGTCACGAAGACATACGCCGGCCAGCGCAGCGGGTTGGTCTCCGCGTCAAACAGTTTTTCGAGCAACTGAGCAGTTTCGCCGCTATCGGCGCAGTCACTCACCACGGTTTGCTCAAGCGCTGAAGCGCCTGGATCAATCGTGGCGCGATGCATTGCCGATCCATCCTTGGCCAATCGGCTGCGTAATACCTCGTGCCGATCGACCCAGCCGAGGATCGCTTTGGTCAGCGCAGCGGCGTTGAGCTCGCCTGGCAACTCGAATGCTGCGCCGAGCCAGCCCGGTCGGCCATCGTCCGCAGAGCGAAGATGTTCCTCTTGCACATGGGACGGGCGGCGCGGGTCAGCCCGCCAGCTGATCGGCTCGGGGACGTTGATCCGCCAAACCATGAGCCGCCCAGGCTGCCGATCAAGATCGCCAAATTCTTTGATGTCCATGAGCCAGTCCGTCGCGGTCATAGACGCACGCTGCCCGCCTGGCGCAGCCGCCAAATCCACACTATGGAGGCCATGCCAAGCACGCTGCTCGCGAGCAACGTGGTACGCAGGCTCGTCGCAGCAGCGACCGCGCCGCCGGCCAGCGCCCCCAGTGAGGCCAGTCCCCACACCACGCTGCGGATACTCGCATTGATCCGGCCCTGTAAGTGCGGCGGGACCAACGCATATCGAATGGGAACCTGCTGCACGTTGTAGATCCCTTGGCCGGTCCAAAGCATGAATTGAGAGAGGGTCACGCATGCCACTGCGGCCCACCAGGGCTGGGTGAGCAGGGCCGCCAAGCTCATTCCGCCGGCGCTCACCGCCAAACCGAACATTAAAGTTGGGCCGAGGCCGATCGCCCGGCCCACCCGCGGTGAGCTAGCCGCGCCGACCACACCGCCAAGCGCACCGATGCCGAGCGCCATGCCGACGAGCCGGCTGTCAAACCCGAGATCCTTGGTCAAATGCAGCAGAAACACCGCAGAATACGCGTTGTGCCAAAAGATGAATGTGCCGCTGGCCAACGTGACTGCCCGCAAAATCGGATTGCCGAACAGGCTTGCCAAACCCTCGGCGACTTGGCCGAGCACCGCTCTCGGCGCGGCCTCCGAGCACCCAGCGTTACGCAGGGGCACCAGAGACAGCAACGCGGCGGCAAGCAAAAATGAAATCGAGTCCGCCAGTATTGCGGTCGGGGCAGAGAATTCGTTGACGAGCCAACCGGCCAGGAACGGACCTGCTGCCATCGCGCCCGCTTGGCTGAGCTCCAATGAACTCTGTGCCCCAACCAGCTGTGAGCGATCTAGCAGGGTGGGTATGCACGCCAGATAAGCCACGTCAGCGATCACTGCGGCAACCCCAACCAGCATGCTCGTCGTGTACAACTGAACCAGTCCGAGATGTCCAAGGTTGGCGAACAAGGGAATTGTGGCCAGCGTCGCCGCCATCACCAGATTGGCGGTCAAAAGGATCCGCCGATGCGGGAGGCGGTCCACGACGACCCCGGCGAACAGACTCACCACCAGGTACGGCGCTCGACCGCAGGCCAGCAGCAGCCCCGTTTGCGCCGGTCCCGCGTCCAGCAACGTGATTGCGGTTAGCGGCAGCGCCAGCATGGTTACATTAGAGCCCAGCAGCGAAATGGTCTGGCCGACGAGCAGCGCAAGATAGCTTCGTGGCAGTCCACGAGGCGCGGCGGAACAGCGCGGGCGGCTCACGCGTCGCCAGACAGGCGGGGAGCCGACAGATACCCCAGTCGGCTCAGCTCACTTTCGGCGATCTGCTCGAATTCCTCGATCTGGGCTCGCGTCAGATCTTGGACGTAACGACCGATCCTGCCTCGGTGCAGCGGCTTCCCCGCAGCCTCGGCGGCCGGATGGCCGTGCGGTTGTTCGAACAATACGTGCTCGTATTCAGCGTGACGCAGCACGGCCTCATCCCAAGGCAAGCCGAGATGATCCAGGATTCGGGCCAGAGTGGGACGGGGACTGCTTACAAGATCCTCGTAACGCATCTCGAGATAGCGGCCAGGCGGCGCGATTCTGTGTGGTTGAGATACCACTTCCAGCCAACCGCGCGCGGCGTCCGCAACAGTTCGGTATCCCCAATCAGGAACGGTTTTCAGATGAGAAGCGGCAACGTCGCGGCCGTCCCGTACGATATGCACGAAATGTGCGCGCGGCCACTGCCGGGCGAAGGCGTCGGTCTGGGCAATGTTGCGCTGCAGTTTCAAGCCCCAGCGCCGGGCCCCACTACGAGCTCGGCGCAACTCGCCCATCTCGTTGATAAGGCGGCATCGGGCGGCGAACGAAACAATGTCGTCGCCCATCTCGACCATCACCTTGCTGACCAACCCACGCATATCATCGAAGTCGAGGCCGAACCGGCGGCACTGGACCACAAAATGCACCCCATCATACCAGAACGGATCGACCGTGTTTTTGGTCATGCCGGCGACACGGGAATCGCCGGCCGCCAGGAGGTCAATTGCGCTCAAGATGTGAGTGCCGAGATTGGGCGGTTCGAGGAAGTCGATCTCCGGCCCGGCTACCAGATCCAGATGCGAATCCAGCACGATGCTCAGCAATGTGGTGCCCGAGCGGTTCTCGCCGCCGAGCAGCACCGGCGATGTGGAAAATGGATTGAGCGGCGGCATGACGGTGTTCTCTGTTGGAAAATGCCTGCTCATCCGCAGACGGGCCCGGCGAACCAGCGCCGAACAGCCCCCGGGGTGGCCACGAAATGATCCCTGGCGAACCGTACAGCGGCCGCGACTGGATCCGGGTCGCCGCTGGTACTCTCCGTACGGGACAGAGCGGCTGGCAGGGCCTCTCCAGCGGCCTCGACAGCCGCCTTTACATCGGCGTCGGATACCGCCGCCGATGGCATGAAGCGGCCACCGTACTGCATGAGGAAACCCCGGGCCCACATCTGCTGGAAAAAGGCATGGCCAAGTTCGGCGTTGGCAAATACGACATCGAACATAGTCGGCCAGGCGAATGCCCATGCCGCGACCTGCTGTCTGACGAAGACCTCGTTGAGCCCCTTGATCAGTTGCTCGCCAACCTCGCGCATCCGAGCCAGCAAGATCCCGTCGCGCAAAGCGTGCAGGGTGCTAAGTGCGGCCGCGAACGGGGTAACCTCGCGCTGGTAGGTGTTGCCCATGTATGTCTTCTCGGCGGCGGCGAGTACGTCCGCGCGACCCGCGACTGCGGATAGCGCCATTCCATTGGCCAGTCCTTTGCTTAGCGTGATCAGATCGGGCGTGACGCCGACCGCCATGTGGTAGCCGCCAATGCCATAGCGGAATCCGGTCATCACCTCATCGAGGATGAGCAAGGCGCCGTGCCGATGCACCAGCCTCTGTAGTTCCTGATGGTATTCGGGCGGGAAGAAGTTGACCTCGGGGGTGATGATCACCGCGGCGACACGCTGGACGCTTGCCAACTCGTCGAGCAAGTCCAGGTTGTAGCGAAAATCCACGCTGTCTCGGTCCCGATTGGGTAGCCCCATCTCTGGTCGGTCCTGCAACTGCCAGTCGTGCCAGCCATGATATCCGCTGGTAAGCACATGGTTCAGCCCTGTGAAGGCGCGGGCAAGGCGGACGGCGGCGGTAGTCGCACACGATCCCGTGCGGAAAAAAAGTGAGCGTTCCGCGACGGGGAAGATCTCCGCCAATCGTTCGGCCAGTTCGACCCGGTGCACGGACAGCGGTCCAGGCAATATGCCGCCGGTACGGCGCATCTCGGCGGCGGCGTGCGCCAGGACCGGCTCGTATCCGGCACCGAGCGGCGCGGCACCACTACAGGAAGTGAAATCGACATATTGTCGTCCATCGATGTCCCATGCATGCGCACCCGAAGCGCGCGTCATGACGACCGGAAAACGCCTGTTGAGATCCCATTTTTCCGACGCTGTGACGCGCAACGCGCGGCTTAGTGCTGATCTGTGCGTGTCGGTCGCGGCCGCGGTTGCAGTCGGGGTGGCGATGGACATCAGCCGTCTCCGTTTGATAATCATGCCCTTAGGTGAGCTGCGTGACTATTCTTCGAGCGATCCGCAGGGCGTTCGCCTGAATGGTGAATGTCGGATTGACGCCTCCGGAATAGGGAAAGAAGCCGCCATCCGCGACATAGAGATTGTCGATGTCATGCACCCGGCCCCAGCGGTCGACCACGGATTGTGTCGGGTCGACGCCGGCACGGCAGCCACCATGCAGATGTCCACTGCCGAAATGATAATTGGAATCCTGAAAATCGACTTGTTTCACGCCGGCCTCCGCCAGCAAGTTCGACGCGCGTCGGCACAAATAGCCTAATCGGCGTTTGTCCAGCGGATGGGTCCAGTAATCGAGAATGATCTTCGGCAAACCCAGCCGATCCAGGCTGGTAGCCAGTCGGACCGTATTGTTGCGCATGGGTTGGTCGGCCGCCAGGAAATGCAGCCGTAATGTTATCTTTCCATCGTGGTCCGTGCGCTCAACCCGACTTGCTTCGTAGATCATTCCGCCGAGTCCCGAAGGAGCCTCCTCGTCCAGGTAGTGATCGGAGATCGCAACGGTGGAGAATGGGCCACCGGCCGGGCGCGCGGACATCGGATCTATTGCGATGCTACCGGACACGTAGCCGCTGATTTTGAACGAGATGCCACTGCCGACCATGCCGGAGGCGTTGCCGATGCCGTTGGGCGCTGCCCGCTGAGCCGATCTTAGCAATAGGGCGGCAGACTGCACTGCATTTCCGGCGAGTACCACGCAGCGGGTGCGGACCCGCGCACGTTGTCGGCTGAGAGTGTCCAGCCATTCCACCGAACCCGCGCGGCTGACGTTGGCCAGATCGATGCGTACAGCCTTGCTGCCGACTGCAACCGTCAGCGCACCGGGCGGCAGGGCGACATCTGTGAACGGCGAGCGTGCGTCGGCTCTGGCGCCGGTAGGACACGGGTGTTCGTTGCAAGGTCCGTCACAATCACAGGCTGGCCGGCCGCGATAGGGTACGGAGTTGATTGCCAACGGGGTGGGAAAAGGCACCTGGCCTAAGCGTCCGCCGGCATCGGCGATCAACCGCCCCTTCGCGCTGTAATCATGCGGGGGCAGAACGGGAGGATCGCTTGGTGGTTCGAATGGGTCCGCTCCGGCTAGGCGGGCCACTCCCATGCGCCGTTCTAGCTCCTCGTAAAACGGGCGTAGTTCGGCGTAGTTGATCGGCCAGGTAGGGTCAAGCGCGTCTCCGGCTACGTGCGCTCGCGCATCAAAATCGATCGTCCGATAGCGGAAGGCTATTCCGGCATACAAAGTCATTCCGCCGCCGAGCGCGCACACGGTCCAGGGACGTCCAAACGACGTCAACGTACCTGCCGCAGACCTCACGAGGGCGGGATCCATACCATCTTGGACGCTCGCCAGCGAGGCGCCGGGAGGAAGCGCCCGACCTTCCTCGAGAAGCAGTACTCGCAAGCCGTGTTGGGCGATCTCGTAGGCCACGGTCGACCCGCTGGCACCACTCCCGACAACGCATACGTCAACGATATCGGCCGTCATTATCCCACCTCTGACACCAAATATCGACGATGCGCAATCAAAGCCCTATTGATCAGTGACCGGCTGCTCAAGATAACTGCCATAGCCAACGATGAACGCGCGGCAGTCGCGAACTACCGAGAGATCGTACAATGTGACGCCACGTACGATTCAAGGCCGTCCAAGCCACTACCGCGCGAATATGACGGATGGCTGGGTCGGGCGGTTGTCCGATCCACCTAACCTGTGTAGCTGACGTGGGTGAGCAAACGTGTCTGCACAATTTGCGGGCGCTCGCGAGCTACTTGGGTTAAGCGTCACAAAGGCCATGCGGGCAGCATTTCGAAGGCCACCAGGACTGTTATCTCCTGAACTTTTCGAAATCATCAGACGCGGGTTAGCTGGAACAGCAAAGCCGGGCATTTTATCTAAAAAAAAGCCCGGCCTCATTCGAGGGCCGGGCGGAAGTCAGTCTGGGCGAACGAGGCTGCTAAGCGTCGCGCCAGCTCGCGTCGACAGAGGGAGGGCTGCCGACGGTTATTTGCGGTGATGCATTCACCGCAAATTTCTAATCATGAACCGATTGATGTCGGTCTGGCGTTGTTTCCTTTTTTACCAAGGCGATATTCACCAATGCGCGGACAGCCCGGGATCATCTGTCCTCGACGCCACTCATCTCATCGATATGATCTTGACGATCGTCGTAAAGCAAAGTCGACCGCTTAGGTGTCGTTGTCGCGCCTCTGGCAGAGGAGCCCCGCTGGCTTGCCCGAGGCCCTCGCGTCCTGCTTCGAGATGCTACAACGTGACGCTAGGTACGAATCAAGTCGTTTGAGCTGCGGCGCGCGCCATTAAAATCTGAACTCCCGATTTCTCACAGGCAGCTAATCAAACCGCGAGCTGCGCAACAATGCATGCCATATTCTGCTTATGTGCCTGTGCCTGTGCTTGTACCACGTGAGCGCTTGGAGATTTTACCAGCGCGGTTTGTGGAGCCTCCGCACAGATCACTGCAGCGACGAAGCTTGCGACCGTAACCTCAGGTTAGGTCGCGCAGGCTGTAATCTCGCTCAAATAGTTCCAGAAAGCACAGCCGAGCGAACGCGGCTGCAGGTCGAATAGCGTCGGTACGGATCGGAATTGGCGTGCGCTTGTTGATTTGCTTGTAAGAAGAGTACGAAGCGGCGGCCGAAAAAAAGTCAGCGCAGGAAATATGAGGGCGGAATTCCCCCAGTAATTCGAACTGATCTCGCTGAAAATCAACAGCATGGCGTTCCATTCAATGAGCTTCCTAAGCATAAGCTCCTGGATCGTCCGATTCCCTTGCACAGCCGAGAGGCCGCACGCATCGGCGACGTCTTGCTGCATGAAAGGGGCATGGACAATTGTCCAGCAGCCCCACGAGCTCAAGCCGCGCAGATGAGAAAGGGAGTCGGCGCTTCTGCTCAATCATGTTGGTCGTCATGCCTGCCAAGATTCTGTACGGGACGCTCGGATCTGTGACCGCAATGGCACACTGAGCCGAGGTAGCGAGATCGTCCGACCGCAGCGTACCGTGTTTACCGGCGTAAAAATACGGGACTCCAGTACTATCCAAGCAAAGGATGTGCTTAAGCCGTCGCTCGTGATTACCTGCTCGAAATGAGGTCCAGCATGAGCCATGCGGCCGGGGACCGCTCTGAAGTGTCGATAGTGACAGAAGAAGAACGAGAGTTGGCGCGGTGCAGGCAGGAAATAGCGCGTCTCAAGAATCTGGTTGTGCAGCTTTCTCAGCTCGTCTTGCGGCATGTCGCGGAAAGTAGCGAGAACCGGAAGCCGCAATCCAGGTGAATCGCTTGGGCGTGTGATCATATATGACAGAGGACGGCAATTAGACGATTTCCGTTGTGACCCGCAGCGCGGCGGCCCCAGGGGGAGGGGGAGCGGCCCCGCCTTGTTTCCCCGAGGCGGGGCCGCTCAATTTCCGGTCGACCTTTTTCGTGGAACGAAGCGCCCGAGCTAATGCGCGTCGCGCGGCCCGATAGTCGAAACTCTCCATAAGCCGAAACCGGTGATTGCAGTCAGGCGAAGGGACGCCTCGCTCGTGCCCGCCGCTTAAGCGTCTGCGTTGGGCCAAGTTATCAGCTCCAAATGAGTCTGGCCCCGTGAGGCGTCGAACCGGTGCAGGCTGTGCATCGATCGGAAATTGGATCCAGACTTCCCATATGCGCGGCGCCCGCTTTAGACCGATGGTGGTCTGCGGACACCAAGCTGCTCGATGACGCGCTTTGATATCTCTACTGGATCGCCAACTCCCCGTGCGCCAATCTCGATGACCTTTTTTGCGACGATTTCGGCGATAGGGTCGTCTCGATCAACCAAGCGGAGCGAGCGCATTGTCCGAGCATACGCTGACCTCAGACATTCAATTTGTTCCGGCGGCAGCTTGCTGCCTTGGAGCAATCGATCGATCGACACTGATCCCCGTCCTGCCTCCATGGGGACGCTAACTTTGATGTCTGGTACTTAGATAAGTCAGAACGCGGTCGGGTTAGTCTCGCTATAGCCACCTTTGTCGTCCCACCTATAAACGACGTAGTCGAGCTGCTTGATGTCGCCCTTGGCGTCGTATTGCAGTGTGCCGATCACAGTGTCCCAAGAGCCCGCTTTGATCGTACCCATCACCTTTTTCGGGTCTATGGTACCAGCCTTCGTTGCGGCTTGCGTCCAGACCTGCACCGCAGCGTAGGTATATAGCGTGTAGCCCTCGGGGTCGATATTCTTGGCTCTGAACTTATCGACGATCGCAGCCGCCGTCGTCTTCTTGCGTGGGTCGGGCCCGAAAGTGAAGAGCGTACCTGCTCCAGCTGCGCCGGTAATCGAAGCATATTCCTTGTCAGCCAACGCGTCACCCGACATCAGGACGGTCTTGAGGCCCTGATCGCGCATCTGGCGCAAGATAAGGCCCGCTTCTTGGTGATAGCCGCCGACATAGACGAGGTCGATATTGTCACGCTTCAGTCGCGAGACAATCGCATTGAAATCCTTGTCGCCCTTATTATAGGACTCATACATCTTTTCAATGACGCCGGCCTTATTGAGTGCCTTCTTCGTCTCGTCGGCAAGTCCCTTTCCATACGTCGTCTTGTCATTCAGAATTGCGATGTTTTTGCCGTTGAATTGCTTCGCGATATACTGGGCGGCAACCTGGCCCTGCTGGTCGTCACGGCCGCAGACGCGCGCCACGTTCCATAGTTTGCGTTCGGTGAATAGCGGGTTGGTCGAAGCCGGCGTGATCTGCAACACTCCGCCATCCGCATAGGCTTCCGAGGCTGGGATCGATGACGAAGAGCAAAAGTGCCCTGCAACGAATGGGATCTTGGCAGCAGCGACCTTTTCCGCTACCGACCTCGCCTGCTTTGGATCGCAGGCATCGTCCTCTATGTCGAGGGCTAGCTTCTTGCCGAGTACGCCGCCGGAAGCGTTGATCTGCTCCACCGCCATCTCGGCGCCGTTCTTCATTTGCCGACCGAAGGCGGACTCGCCCCCGGTTATCGGTCCAGCGACGGCGATGGTGATTTCCTCAGCCAATGCCGCGGCGGACAGCACAATCGATGCTCCAAGTGCAAAGCCGATTAGCTTGAGTGATTTCATGGGGGAGTCCTCACAGGGGTGAACGCGGCGGCGAGCAAGCTTGAGCAGAGCAAGGCGACCCCGCGGCGGTCAGTGCCAGGAAGCAGCCCGAGATAAAGTGACGGTCGCGCATCGAACCGTTCGATTGCGCTGCTACGTGAGAGCATTGATGAGACAACGGTTCGTACTGCAGGAATATACAAGGGTTCGGTAGCCATCGGCAGACAGCCCATCGCTGCGCGTCCAATCTCATACCGCCCGCCAGCTCAACGAACAGGGCTATCTTAGTTGGAGACTAGCTGAATCGGGTGTTTATGAAAGAAATAGATCAGTCCGTAACGTACAAGCTCGTCGCGTCAGAAGCGTCGTCACTTGAGCCACGCGGTCGATCGAGCCGAAACGAGAGACGGTCGTTCAGCTCGTGCGCGATCATCGTCTTTCGAGACGCAGAAACACTTGATGCTCGACGGCGTGATCGCCTTGATAACACGCGCAAGGCAACCAGCGCGGTTTCAAATGAAGGCAAAGACGAGCAGGCTCGAGCAGAGTAGTGCGAAGCTGGTCGCGGTCAGCACAAGGAGGCTACCGGAGACAAGATCATGATTGCCCATGAAGCACACCCTCGATTGCAGCTAAGGAGAGACGCGCAGCAGCAGCTCGTCTCTTTGAGCTTCGACAGCAAATTATGCGATTCTGGTCGCGCTGTTTCCGCGTCGTTCGGGTGATGCTGCATTTTTGCGGCATTATTCAGCGGTATTCTGTTGAAGTTCGGCGTAAGAAGTGGAGCGAATGGTGGCGCTCGAAACGTCAGAAATAGACAGCTCTTATGCGGTGAGCCTCGAATGGTGATTTGGCGCCCGGGGCGAAGCTGAGGGCCCGCCATCCAAGGAAGCGCCGCCGACGGCAGGCGAGCACAACGTATTGCTAGACTAGTTTGGTGACGCGACCAAAGTGCGGGAGATGTACGGCTGGCCAACAGCAAAGCCACCGTACGCTATCGGACAAGACTTACAAAGGCCGAACGTTTCAGCGCACTCGACGGAAATCGTCGCGCGATTATCGCTTAGTCGGCCTGACGCCTTCGTCGACTTTCGCGAGGGCAACGCAAAGAGCGTCCAGCTAGGCGCCTTTCGTATGATGAAGTGTCGATTGCTGCGTTCCGGCCCCTGCCAGCAGGCTGGGTCACTTGATTGGGCGGAGTGGCCGGCTACGTAATGCCTTCGTCGGGCTTGCGATCTCCCCTCGCATTTCGCCAGCTGCGTACTCGGTCGTATCGTCGTTCGAGTGTACCGAGCCGAACGGCCTTTCCAGCATGCGACGGACCCGTACCGGCGCTGGGCCGACGTGGAAATGAATTGCCCGCTGCTCTATTATACGTTCCGACCGCGTCGAGCGGTTCCGCCAACGCAAGTAGTCGAGCCAGGTCGGGCAGTGATAGCGCTCGGTCCACATTTCCGGATCGGCAATGTCCCGGGCGATCGACCAGCCGTAGGCGCCGTTGCGCTGGCGGGACAATTGCACATCTTGCATAACACTATGAAACGCTCTGGCATTCTCCTGTGCAACGCGGTATTCGATCTCGACGACGAGCGGGCCGCTGCGTCCGGTCAAGGCGAGCCGTACCTCGGGATCGGCGAGCGGTTCAGGCTCCTCACCCCGCGCGCCGATGCGGGGCATGGGCAGCCAACGGCCGATGAGCGGTGAGGCAAGCATCAGGGCGGCCGACACCAGCAGCGCAGTTTCGACGCCGGCCGCGTCGGTCAGGCGGCCCCAACCCCAGCTGCCGACGGCAATCCCGCCTGAGCTCGCCGCCTGATAGGCCGCAAGCGAGCGTCCGGCCACCCAGCGCGGCGCCGATAGCTGCACCCCAATGTTGAATACCGCCCACACCATCATCCATACGGCTCCCGCCAGGACGAGCGCCGCCGCGGTCAATACGGGCTCGCGACTGAGCGCAACCGCGGCCATCGCCGCGCCCATAGATAGCGCACAGGCGCGGATCGCGGCCTCGCCGCTCAATCGCTTGCGCAGCTCGGTGATATTCAGTGCACCGACCACCGCACCCAGGCCAAAAGCGCCAAGCATGATGCCGTAGGTCTGCGCGTCGCCATGCAAGAGATCGCGCGCCACCAGCGGCATCAGAGCGGTGATCGCACCGCCAATAATGCCGGTCACCAGGCTGCGGGTCAGCACAATCTTGATCGACGGCGAATTGCTGATATAGCGTACGCCAGAAACCATCGCGCGGCTCAATCTTTCGGGCGGCAGGCGTGAGGGTGCGCTGATGCGTTTCCAAAGCAACAAAGCGATAATCAGCGGCACATACAGCAACGTGTTGAGCGCGAATGCGGCCACTGCACCCGCGGTTGCCACCACGACTCCGCCGATTGCCGGGCCTATGCTCCGCGCGATATTGTAGCTGATGCCGTTCAGAGCGATCGCCGCAGGCAGCTGTGCTTCCAGGGGAACTTGTTCACTAACTGACGATTGCCAGGCCGGTCCCATCATCGCCATGCCACTGCCGACAACGAGGCATAGCATGAGCAAGAGGTTTGGGGTGGCCAAGCCAAGCCAGGCGATCACCGTCAACCCGGTCGCTCCGGCGAGCGCCAATCCAAGAGAGACCAGCGCCACGATGCGGCGGTCATACATATCCGCGATCGCCCCGGCTGGCATCGAAATCAGCATCACTGGCAGTAACAGCGCGGTCTGCACCAACGCGACTTTGTCGGCCGACGACGTCATCTGCGTCATGGCCCAGGCTGCACCAACACCTTGAATCAGGATACCGATATTGGAGAGGAGGCTCGCGAGCCAGATGCGCCGGAAGGTCGCGTGCCGCAGCGGCGCCGTGATGCCGTCGGCGCTACGCGTCTGGGTTTGAGGTGAATCGGTCATATCCGCTCACGATAATCTACCATGATTTGATCTTGCAGGGGATCACAAGGATGTTCCTGGCGCGATATCGCGTCAGCTCCTGGCATGGTCGTGAAATGAAATGCTTTGATCGCGTTTGGTTGGCAGTGATCTACTGCTTCTGTCGCCTTGCGCCTCATAGCAAAGGCAGCGGCGCAGAAAGCAGAAACAGTCACCATCACCGGTGCTGCAATCTCCTATCGCAGTAGGATCGTCTTCTAGTCGTGGCGAAGGGAACGCTAGCGATCGGATGACTTAAAGCCCGCCTCATACCTATTGGCTCCAGCGCGCTGGTTGCATGCTCTTGTTGAGAGATTGTGCTCGCTGGCGGATGCACAGTTTTGTACGGGGCGGACAATGCGCGAGACCTCTAAGCGGGACACGGTTTGCATTGCGAGAAGCTGAACTAGCTTTCAGGAACCGCAACTCCATCTCGCGGGATTCTTTGGGGCGGCGCATCCGTCAGCCTCTAAGAGAGGTGCGCCCGGATGATTTAGGCGCGAAATGCCGAGTTCATTGCGGCAGCTGCATCCGCTTTCGCGAGGGTCTGATGACCGCATTGCTGCGCTAGTGTGCCACGGCGGCATTTAGACCAGGCGCGGGATCTTTGGCTGGGTCATGATGTCAAAACCTGCTCGGGATGGTCGATTCTCGCGTGAAGGTGCACGTGAGGCGCTCGGGTGGGAAACGAACTGGTTCGTCCCTTGCGTACTGAGTTCGCCCGAGCGGAGTCGAAGGGAAATCAAGGTATTCATTGCCGGCATGGCAGACGGACATAGCAGGCCGCTCTAGATCATTGGGGACGACAGGTGAGCGGTGGAAGAGCTGTGCTGCAAGCAGGAGACTGTGTGCCTCAAAGCGCATGTCGTGAAGATCTAAGACAACGTCACGTGACATAGCAACGAGGGCTGAGAGTGACCGGAATTGCTACAGCAGAATTCTAGGCCGGTGAGATCATTCGCTTTTCAGCGGTTTTGGCCGAACAAGACTGGGGCGACCTCCGTCGAGTACGGTCTGATCGCGGTGGCGGTTTCCGTTCCGCTTATCCTTGCGCTCAACGGTCTTCGGTGCAAACCATAACGCTGATTGCAGTGCTGCGCCTGCGCGCAGCGTTTCGACCGGCGAGTTCGACAAGATGGATCTCGCACGCGAACCCGGCACAGGCAAGCAACAGAACTTCGAAAAGGCCTCCGCTGGATCCTTGGGCCGATGATGTGAAGTCGATGGAATAGGAGACGCGATCGGTGTTATGAGCTCGATGAAAATCTCGTCCCATGTCATTGGAAGAGGCCCCTTCGCTGCCGACCCTCCAGCTCGTCCTCGTAAGCGGCTAGTTCACAGCCTGCGCCGCCCCGCGCAACCATTTTGCAAGCTGGAGCAGTGATGTCCCGATTCGAAAAATTCGCCATCTTTATCGACGGTCCCAACCTCCACGCTACCTCCAAGGCGCTTGGTTTCGAGATCGACTACAAGCGCCTGCTTGAGGAGTATCGGAGGGAGGGCCGGTTGCTGCGGGCATTCTACTACACGGCGACTGCCGAGGATCAGGAGTATTCGTCGATCCGGCCGCTCATCGATTGGCTCGACTATAACGGCTACACCGTCGTCACGAAGGCAACCAAGGAATTCCTTGACGCCAGCGGTCGGCGTAAAGTGAAGCGTAACATGAACATCGAGCTTGCGGTCGATGCCATGGAACTCGCGAGGCATATCGACCAGATGATCCTGTTCTCTGGTGACGGCGACCTCCGTTCCTTGGTCGAGGCCGTGCAGCGCCGCGGCGTCAGTGTCACCGTCATCTCCACCAATACGATCCAGCCGCCGATGATCGCAGACGAGCTTCGGCGGCAGGCGGACGACTTTATTGAACTAGCACAGTTGAAGCCGAAATTGGGCCGCGATCCGACCGAACGGCTCGGGCCCGCGACGGGTGCTGGCAAGCGAGAGTCCGCCAGCGCGGAATAGCGCATATGGTGATGCGGGGACGACAAGTGGCCATGATACCCGGCAGCCCGCCGGCGCCATCCGACAGCACGACCATCACATGATGGCTTGCTCCCGCCAGGGGCGTCTCGCGCCTGTCATGCTGTTCTAGACGCCGATGCCATCCTCTCTCGCAACGGTCGGCTCCAACAGCGCTTGTTGCTTGTAACGCGGTGCGCTCTCGGCAGCGCGACGTCCGGCGTCCTCAGGTGGGTCTGACGATAGCTTCGGCCGCATCTCGCACCGGCTGACACGGTGCGCTGGACCGGTGGTTGGATTGTCGTAGTTCGCTCCCAAGCCGCATCAGGCTGCACCGCAGCCACAGCCCTTCCTGCTTCTCGTGCGTGCTACGCCGAAACAATGTTTCAGCATATGCCCGCATGCGGAATCGGTAAAGCAGTCGGTAGAAATGACTGGCCATATCCTGCTCCTGGTCCATTTCGCCAACGAGAGGCTTTCCATGCCATCATTGTCTTCACTTAGCGCGACGTTTGAATGCAATTTGCGCCGAGGTTGCGCCTGAAACCGGCCTTGGAGTGCCTCTTTTGATGAATTTTCATCGCCCGGATCGTGGTTCACGAGATAAAGCCGCAGTAAGCAAATTTGATCTCCGCCATGGTGATTCAAGCTTGAGCTATGAGTGAGTCTTGACGACGAAGATCAAGTCGATGTCGTGCAGCAATTAGCGTCATTCTACGATCAAATCGCCGTCCTAGATGCCGCGAGAACTCGTGCAAGCCGCCATAAAAGCATCTAGCAGGCTTTGAAGACTTTCAACGTATACTAACAACCTATCCGATTCTTCGCGTTCTGTTGTGCCGAGCGCATAGATGCGCAAAGTCGCCTAGCGTGGTTGACCCGTTCGCGGCCGTTTGCGGCTCGCTTTTCGGCAAACTCAAGCTGCGTGGGATCATGACGGAGCTTGTCCAACTCGCCGAGCAGCAACTTCGTGACCGTTTGTCGCTCATGCCTGGTGAGATCCGCGCTGTAGAGCACGCTGAGATAGCGATCGATGTTGGCACGCGCGACGTACCGGTACATGTCGCCGGTCCCCTGTGTCCGGGGCGGTCCCTAGGTAAGAGCCCATTGTACCGTCCAACGGCATCGAGCACTAGCAATTGTCACTGCTTGCGCCAGCCATTGCGGCACGGCTCGACCGTTGCGTTCGATTATCATGGCGCGGACGGTTCAGAACGTGCCCTTGTGGTGCGCGTCGACGATGATAGCGCGGACGCCCGTTCGTACGAAACCCGTGCCGGTTTTGAGGTCGATGCACACCCGACACTAATGGTGTCGCGAGCGCTCGGGTACGGAACGTGCGCTTCTGATACGATCAGATCATGCTCGCCGAGCAAACGCGCTCCTCTTGTCCGTTTTGTACAAAGTTTGCGAGCGCATGAGGACGCACAATCTGCCACATAGCTAGATGAGGGCGGAATGGCCCGCGCCACTGGTTCACTCTCTCGGCGGGCGTTCGGTGAGGGAGCCTGCTTGCAAGTCTAAGGTGTACGATTAGTCGTGCCGCTGAGCGATCCTGGTGCGCTTGGTCGCGACGGCCAAAAGCGGGATTCAGCCGAGCAGGAGGCTTGTTCGCCGGAGGGCAGTCCATTACCGATGGACTTTAGGTGCCGTGCTTCTCGGCCAGCGGCTTCGATTTGCTTGCAAATTGTTGTGCGTCGATGACATGACACAGGCCGAGATCCATGCCACGAAGACGCGGTCGGTCGCGCGCTGCTGCGGGCGGTAGGAAATTCGATCAATGAATACGCCGCTTAAATCGATGCGTTGGTCGAGGAGACCTGGGGCGACGTGCAGTGAGGCCGCGCAGGATGATCAGGCTGATGTCGGGATCGGCAAAACGGTCTTCAAAGGTGCTTGCCGACGCACCCGCTTCGGAATTCAAATCGACAAGGCGCGCCCACGCAGAGCTACCACAGCGCGTTGGACAAGTTCTCAGGACGTCCATCAATCCTTTTGTGCCAGGCTCGACGGGTGTAGGCGACGCGCAGAAGAATGTTCTGCGTCCCAGCCCGTGATCGCAACTGTCGCGCGCGCGAAAATTGCCGGTTTATTGCGGATCCAAAGTATGGTCTTACAGTTTCAGCGATGCTGCGTTTCCGAGATTGAAGGTCGCTTCGTTGGCTGATGCAGGAGAGACCGTCAGATGCCGTCGCGAGCAACAGTGTTCCTCACATCAGCAGGCTGGACCGCCGTCGTGATCCTAATTCTGCTGTATGTGATCTTCAGCCCGATCTGAGTCGGGGGGCTTAACGGAACGATCTCTATCGGTTCCAAAACGGATGATCCGGCGAGGATATGAAATTTGTCCGGTGTCGCCGAGCCCCGCTTCGATCCCGACATCCATCGCAGCGCATTTCTGCGGCTTCAGCCAACTGTGTTGACCAGTGCATTGACGGAAGGCATGGACCATGTTCGGTCGCGGCAGGAATTGTGTGGGTGCTGGCCGCGCGTTGCCAACACAAGTACGTAAAGTAAGAGGAGGATAAAGAGCCCGCGCATACAAAGTGGTGTCCTGTCCCGAAGCTGTATGTCAATTGTGCAGCGGATCACATCCGGTGCATTTTACCGATGGACGGGTGAGTTTTGCGGAACTCAACCGAAGCCGTGCTGGGCGGTTCAAACGACTGCGAAAGTGCAGGTCAGTTCAGTAGATCGACCCTGCCGGTGTCGAGCCGGTACAGACCCCCGACGACCTTAAGTCTGTTCTGCTCAACTGCCGCGTTCAGAACCGGGCCCGCCGATTTAAGTTTCTCGACGTTATCGATTACGTTTTGCCGGGTGGCATTGGCGAACGCATCACCGGTTTGCTGGCGCGATTTCCGAACGGCAGGCGCAAGCGCAGTGACGAGGGATGGAATATGCCCCGGCGCCGGCTTGTCGTCGTTGAGCGACTTGATCGTGGCGTCTATCGCGCCACAATGATCGTGACCGAGTACTATAATCAACGGTGTATTTAGCACGGCGACTGCGTATTCCATGCTCGCGATCGTGACATCGTTAGCAAAATTGCCGGCGAGGCGGCAGACAAACAGGTCACCAAGTCCGCTGTCAAAAGCAAGTTCAGGCGCTATGCGAGAATCGGCGCAGCTCAGAACCGCCGCATATGGATTTTGTCCATCGACTAAAACCTGACGCTCGCGCTTGAAATCGTCGCCTCGTGATGCGCCCTGTACAAATCGGTCATTACCTTCAATCAGCCGCCTGAGCGCAGCATCCGGCGAGAGCAGATTGACCGGCTTGGGCAGCTGTTTTGCTTCCTTCGCATTAACGATGTTGTCGCCGAGCCGCATGCCAACCGCCGAAAACGCGAACAGCGACAGCAATAGCGACCGGCGCGACGGCTTGATCATCGGCGAGCATGACATATTAGGGGAACGGTCTGCGTGCATGTGTCGCCTCATCGCGCCGCTTTACGCCATCCATTGGCTTCAGCCTCCGCTTCGCTGCAGAACCATCGATCACCCAGCTTCTTCGTCATATCGATTTGTCCGTAACCAAGTTGCCCGGGCATGTGATAAGTGCGCTCGCCCCCGCGGCCCAGCGTGCCCTTTATCAGACATTCGGGCGAGGGCGGGTCGGATAGCAAAGCGGATCCGAGCAGGAGTTCCTGAGTGTCGATCGGTATCGAGCTCGCGCCGACAACGATCGTCCCCTTGTTGCGGCGACGCCAGTCCCAAGGAGCGATGAACGCCCCCGACCATAGGCCCGCATAGGCATTGCTCGCTACAACCTCATAGATAATGTAGGTGTGAGGATCGGATGATAGTGCCCAGCCCGAGCTTATCATCCATGCGTTCACGTCCTCGCCCGCGATGAAGCAGCTGCCGAGTGACCGGCCGTACTTATCCACCCCTGTGGTATGACAATCCCACGTTCGTCCATTCGAATGCCTGATAAGCTCATCGCGAGCAGCTATGCCGCAAGCCCATTTCTGGCCGTGGGCGTCGAGGCAGATCTGATCCGTCTCTGGCGCCTCGATACCCGAAAGCCGAATTTTGGTTTGCTCGATCTCAATGGTATTGCCATCGACGATGCGCGGAGGGCCGCTGAGTTTCGCTGCGCAAGCCGGAGACGTGATGATGGCGAGCAATGCGGTTATCATCGCGCGATGTTTCATCCCGACAGCCTTTCGCTTTTGGTCCATGCGCTCAGAAACACGTGCAATCCGGCGTCGCCGCATTCGACTGCTTGATCGCACCATGTCGGGTTTGGCCTGTGCTGCATCATTCGATGTTTGGTTGGTGGAAGCTCGATTGTGATTGCCAACCTACGGCCTGACGTAACGTGAGATTCAAGCGATTTCTTGTGTGAGTTGCGATGGGCTTCCGACCTCGATCGTCTCTCTCAGTTGGCGCACACCGCACCGTGCTTAAGATCATCGGGCACAGCGTCGAACTCGGTGCATAAAAAACAACCGAGTGCTCCCGGAAAGAGAAAGCAATCAAAGTAAATGAACATGGCTTGCAACGCGTTCGCGAGCGCCATCGTACGGCGCACGATCTTTCGATGTAGATTCGTCGATGTGCCAGACATCGGGCGCAACCGTTAGAGCATGCTGTCTTTACACAGAGCGTAGCCCGAAGTTTTGAGGTGGTTGGTGCACTCTTCCTCGGAAGAGATTGAGGAGTTGGCCAAGCTTTCGCCAGGCGGCCTCGACATCACGAGGCGCAGCTCGCATGAGGCGTTTGAGTTTGGTGAAGACCTGCTCGATCGGATTGAGGTCAGGGCTATAGGGCGGCAGGAAGATGCGGTGGGCACCTCTGGCGCCGATAGCTTGGCAAGCCGCTTTCCTTCGTGGCTGCCAAGATTGTCGAGAACCACGATCTCGCCAGGTGCGAGGGTAGGGGCCAACACATTTCTCGACGTACAGCGTGAAGAGCTCACCATTGATGGGGCCATCAATCATCCAAGGCGCGCTGATCTGATCGTGACGCAGCGCCCCGCGATGAAGGTCATGGTCTTCCAATGGCCGAAACGTGCAGATGCTTGGAGGCGCTGCCCACAAGGCCTCCAGCCGCGTAGCGGCGCCATATTGGTCTTGATCCACGTCTTGTCGATGAAAACCAGCCGCGCGACATTGATCCTGCCTTGGTGCGCTTTCCAGCAGGTCCGCTTACGGGCGACGTCTGGGCGATCCTGCTCGGCTGGTAGAAGCGTTTTTTGAAGCTGAGCTCCTCGGCGTGAACAACAGTCCACACCCGCACGCCTGTTTTGATCCCCCGTGCAGTCAGCTCCCAGCTTGCGCAAGGTGAATGGCCCCGAGCGAATGCGTTCGCGCAGCCAGTCGGCGTTGGTATCCGACAGAACCCGCTTCTTATGACCGCCGATCTAACCGGGGCCAGGCCCCCGATATCCCGTCTCAGATTCTTCCAATTCGTCACGGAGGGACGGCTGAGCTGTAGCGCCTCTGCGATCGAACGAACCGTCTCGCCCGCGCCATGGCTCATTCGCGGAGGTCTTCCGAATGGGGGCGCGTCATCCATGCTGGCCTCCGCCTCCAGCATGGAGCTCGAATCAGAAATCCCACCCGAGGGGAATCCCGAATCCAGAAAACAACAAGCTCCTAGTCAGCTTACCGTCAGTTTCGGCTGGCTACTTTGGCGTGGCCCAATGCGCCTCAAATCAATAAGAAACCCTCTTGCCTTAGGAGTACGGATCCTCATGTACGGTCGAATTGGTGGGTATTATGAAGCAGTTACGTGGGCATCCCACGACGAACACGCGGATGAAAGAGATTTCGAGGACAGGTTCGCTAACATGCACCTGTCCGCAACGGAGCCGACCTCCTCTTCTGCTGCGCCAACGTATTCCCTCGTGACCAAACCTCCGATAGAGCCGATCGACAAGGATACGTTTCGCAGAGAAGCAAAGATCTTCCAAAATGATCATGAAATAATGCGCATCGCCGAGAATCCGCGGGAGTACTCGCGTTTCGTATCGACACGAGCCAAGAACGTCAGAGAGGCTGCGGAGGACTACGGCTCGACCAGAGATTCGGAGGAAGCGCGATACTACAGCTATACTCTTGGAAACAAAACTGTCGCACTGCTGCGGACGGAAGGCGGATACAGCATGAACGAATTCCACGACGACAGGTGGCGAGAACTGTTTCCCGGGCGAGAACACATCACCTCCGTCGTCGATCTTCAGCTTGCCCATCCCTTGGTGGAGAACGCAGGCGATATTCTGCTCGAGTATCAGCTTCGGCGAGATGCGCGAGAGGGCGAGCAACCGTTGCTCAAATGGTATCCACTTAACGAAGAATCGAAAGCTCGCGCGGCGAAGTTAGGTTTCGTAGAGGTCGACGATTGCAATATGGTACTTGATCCTACTCAGCATCCTGACAAATGGACAACGAATAGCGCAGGTGAATGGCAGCGCGCCAACAAACCTGAACGATATCTCGCTAAAGTAGACGACGGCGAGCGCCGTAATACCCATGTAGCAAGCTCCGGATACGCATACGAGGATGACTTTATGTGACTTTAAGAGACGGCGCCCGGGCGGGTGGGGAAGAGCGAAAGAAGCATGCTTCAGATCAGGATTTACGACGCGCAAACGATGCGCGTGAGGAAATCTAGATCTTCCGTCCCAATTCTGCGGTCGATCCGACGCAGTGCATGGCTGCAGAGCTCCTCGCCGGGGGTGCTCGGGAGAGGGGCCCGCCGCCATGAAGTATGCCGGCGTCGCTATCACTGCCCCGTTCCCGGGTACCCTTTTAACCGGTCTCGTCGCTGCACGCGCTCCCGCGTGCCGCCTTCGGCGTCACGCTCCTGCGGGTGCCATTGTCTGTTGAAGCGATGCGCTGCGCGCACGCCTGGTCAGAGCAGGGGCCGCAAGCATCGCTAGGCCAACTCCCCCGAAGAATGGATCTAGAGCTGGCCGCGTCGCAGATTGGCGTCCGCTCGCTGCATGCGACTGGGGAGGGCTAAACCGGCTCTCGTAAGCTGGCACGTGGGCGCCTGGTCACGGCATCGATTGCTTCGCGGAATGGGCCGAGAGCAACGGTGCTGCCCTATGACGAGCTGCGAGAGGCTCGCGGTTTGTCGCAAAAACGAAACAGGACAAGTCAGCGCTTCCGAACGCGTGTGCTTTGCTGCTGCTCCGAGGCGCCTCAGCGTCAAGGAGCTGCGCCGCGATCTTGTCTTGTGTGACCATTGGCCGAGGCCTTTCGCGCCCTCTCTATTGCTTCCCGTTCACTTGGCTCTATCCGATCGAACCAGGAGCCTGGAGGATAAGCCGCGATTCGCTTGGCGAAGAAAGATTGCGGCTCCCAATCTTGTCCCTCGCTCTTCTCGAAAGTGATGACGCCGTTGTGGGTAAAATAATGGGGGCCTGGGATCTTACAGTTCACCAAAAGCAGAACACGCCACAGATCGCCCTTCTCGGTCGGCTTGGCATTGGGTTTCGACACGTAATCCACTGCAACGGGTTCAATGATATGGCAGCGGCCGTGCCGCAGAAGATTGCCGAGCTTGCCTTGTGCAGTCGTCACGAAGTTGAAGTTGGCCGGATCATGCAGAAAGTGAAGATTTGCATCCGTTTCGCCATCTGTGACTTCACTGGCGATCAACGAGAGCGCCAAAGCGCGCCAGCCCAATTCAATCGGCTTTGCATATGTCGACGCAAGTTTAATCGTCCCGTCAGTCGCGATCTTCCAAGTGATAGCGTACTGTTCGTCTGATCTATTGTCCGGGTGCCTGGTCCATGAAAAATAAACATACTCTGTTCGGTCAATTCCTTCAGCGACTCCCCACGATCGAGGCACAAAGTGAGCCACCTTCGAGACCTTGGAAATGATTTGTTCTATAGTCTCACCATCTTGCGCTCGCCACGTTGACTTGACCCTTTCGACAAGCGTGTGGTCGTTGGCGCGAACATTGTTGCTCGTCACCGCCAGCCCGGCCAGGCAGATCAGCGACCGCGCGATACAGAACCAAAGCACGCGCCTTCCAGAATTTTTCTTCATTGCTTCCGGCTCATCTGGTTATCATCCACACGTCAATCCAAAGCGGCACGTCTTCCTCAGCGTGCTATGCGCAGATCGCAAGAAGTTAGCGGCAACGTGACGCAGGCGCCTGCCGATGTCCCGCGCGAGCAGGCGCCGTCCCTCGATGTCACGCGCCGCTAACTTCAGTGGTCAGCCAAAGCCTCAATTTGCAATGCTGAACCTGCCCAGGAGGAGAAGCCTGGACATGATGAGGACTTGCATTGTTCGTGCCAGGCAATAACCGGCAGTTCGCGGCAGATTTGTGCTGTCTTTGTCGACTTGCCGACGTACAGCACGTTCTAATGTTACCATTCAGCCTATTCGCCACGACTTCCGTGAATGATTCTTGTCACGCATTGAATCTTCGACAGCGGGCGAATGCCTCGCTGCCGGAGTCTTGACGACAATTGGGAGCAGGTATGCCGCCATCGATCCGTGTGATCCGGGGGCGTTGCCGCTACTACGAATGTCGAGGGCGTCCCCGCCTGTTGTGCTTGGCACTTTGCGGCCTGCACCAACGCGGAGCCGCCCTTCAGCGGCGAGCGATATAGAATCGACGTTAAGGAACGTCACGGATCAAGCAGGCGGTACGAGACGTGGCATTCTCCGCTCGCGCAACGTTAGGGGCCGTCGTCTACCTGCTCGTCATTGCAGTCAACATTCGAGGAGCTGCGCGTCCACGCAGCCGTGTCGACCGGCAAGAGGGAAGCCTCAGGTCTGCTAGCTTCGGCTTGAACTACTCAACACATCCGAGAGCATCTGTCTGACGGGGCGGCTCATAAAAGGCCTTGCCATCCAGCCGAACAGACCGACAGTAAAGACGGCAGCAGCAAAGACGCCGAGGACGCTCCAAACAGCCATTTTCATTGCGAGGGTCTCTTTTGGTTGTGGTGATTCAATATGCTTGCTTTGGCCAGTATCACCAAAACGTCGGCGTGACGCCTACCAGGATTGGCTGGTGGCACATCACCGCTGAGCACGCTGCTGGAATTAGCGAATACCTCTTGCGCCTATTCGCCACTGATCCATGGTTATTGGTGGAAAAGAAAGGGCGCGTCGAAGCGTGCTCGATGAATCGTTCAAAAGCCGGGCCGCAAAGCGTCTTGCGCGGCGCCGTGAGCTTCTTCGTGCTGGGCGCATTCGTCTCGTGCACAGATCTGACACGCCGCCCGACACCAATGCGCCTCCGAGATGGTCATTCCGATATCCTATGACTGGAGATGGCTTCTACGTCGCGATCAAGCGTGGCCTCGGAGGGGCATTCGCGTAAGAGAGGTCGCAGCACCAATTTGAGAGGTTGACGGCCGAGTTCTCTTGCCGATAATCCAAGTCGTCGAGGTTCTCCGGTTTCCGTTTGATCCGGAGCTAAGAGGGAAGCCGGTGCCAATTCCGGCGCTGCCCCCGCAACTGTGAGCGGCGAGCTACTGTCCAACAAAGTCACTGAAGCCCGCGCGGCTTCGGGAAGGCCGGACAGCAGCAATGACCCGCGAGCCAGGAGACCTGCCCCGACAATATGTTCATCCACGGGCGGGGTGTCCCGGTGGTGCGCCAAGCAGCCGTCGCTCGGGCGACTTCTCCTGCCTGCGTCCGCCCCGGCCTTTGCCCCCAACACGGGGTTAGCGCTATGTCTCTTCTCTCACTTCCGGTTGCCACGCTCGGAACGCCGCGCATCGGTCCAAGACGCGAGCTCAAAGTCGCACTCGAAGGCTACTGGGCCGGGAGAATTAGCGAACAGCAGTTGCTTGAGGACGCAGCCGGCCTACGTGCCGCGAACTGGGCGCGCCAGAAGTCCCTCGGTGTCACCGTCATTCCGTCGAACGACTTCTCGCTGTACGATCAGGTGCTCGACACCAGTGTCATGGTCGGCGCCATCCCGGAAGTCTACGCCTCGAAAGCCGAGCCCGTTTCCCTCAAGACGTATTTCGCCATGGCACGCGGTTCACAATACGACGGCCGCGGTGCGAGTTGCGGCCACGGACATCGCGGCGATGGCGCACCCGCGCAGGAGATGACCAAGTGGTTCGACACCAACTACCATTACATGGTCCCGGAATTTCATCGCGGACAGACTTTCAGGCTGTCCTCTCGCAAGCCTATCGACGAGTATGAGGAAGCCAAGGCCCTTGGCTTTCAGACTCGCCCTGTCCTGATCGGCCCGGTCACATTCCTAAAGCTAGGCAAGAGTGCTGATCCTGCGTTGCAGCCACTGTCACTCCTGGATGACCTGATACAGGTCTATATCGAGGTTCTGCAGGAATTGGCCAAACGCGGGGCAAATTGGGTTCAGTTCGACGAGCCCTGCCTGGTTCTTGATCTGGATGCGGAATCAAGACAATCCTTGCTACATGCCTATGACCGGCTCGCCAAGGAAGGGCCGGCCATCAAGATCATGGTCGCCAGCTATTTCGGTGGCCTCGGCGACAATCTTCCCACCGCCTTGCGCCTACCTGTCGCCGGGCTGCACGTCGACCTGGTTCGGGCGCCAGCGTTATTGGACCAGATCATTACCGCCAAGCGAAGTGATCTCGTGGTGTCACTCGGCGCGATAGACGGCCGCAATGTGTGGCGGACGAATTTGTCGGCACTGCGCCAACGGCTCGATCCCGCTATCGCGAAGCTGGGCAAAGATCGCATACAAATCGCTCCATCCTGTTCGCTGCTTCACGTGCCGGTCGATGTTGAACTCGAGACGGAGCTCGCTTCAGACATCAAGGGTTGGCTAGCATTCTCCGTTCAGAAGATACGCGAGCTTGCGACCTTGGCGCGCGCTCTTGCAGGCGATCAGGATGTTGCTGGCGCTCTTGCGCAGTCGGAGCGCGTCACCACCGATCGTGGAACTTCGCCAAAGATCCGAGATGCCGATGTCGCCATCCGGATGAGAGCGATCAACCAGACCACGCGCCGGCGCGCCAGTCCATTTGCCAGTCGTGCCGAGATTCAACGCAAGCGCTTCAAACTACCGGCGTTTCCTACCACGACGATCGGATCGTTTCCGCAGACTGCAGAGGTCCGTAATGCCCGGGCAGCACACGCGCGAGGCGCGATGAACGACGGGCAATACGACGAGTTCCTCAAGGAGGAGACTGCGCGTGCCGTACGTTGGCAGGAGGACATCGGCCTCGACGTGCTCGTGCACGGCGAGTTCGAGCGCAATGACATGGTGCAGTACTTCGGCGAACAACTCGCAGGCTTCGCATTTACCAAAAACGGCTGGGTACAATCCTATGGCTCGCGCTGTGTCCGGCCGCCGATCTTGTTTGGCGATGTTTCACGGCCGAAACCGATCACCGTGGGGTGGTGGCGGTACGCGCAATCACTAACCGAGAAGCCGATGAAGGCGATGTTGACCGGACCAGTGACGATCTTGAACTGGTCGTTTGTTCGCGATGATATTCCCCGAGCCGACGTCTGTCGTCAAATTGCGCTCGCGATCCGAGACGAAGTCGGCGATCTCGAAAATGCTGGTGCAGCCATGATCCAGATCGACGAGGCTGCGCTGCGCGAAGGATTGCCGCCGCGCCGATCGGAGTGGACGGCTTATCTCGAGTGGGCCGGGGATTGCTTCCGCATCTGCTCATCGGGCGTCGCCGATCAAACCCAGATCCATACCCACATGTGCTACTCGGAATTCAACGACATCATCGATGCGATTGCTGCAATGGACGCGGATGTCATCTCGATCGAGACTTCGCGCTCGAAAATGGAGCTGCTCGACGCTTTCCGGAGCTATAAATATCCGAATCAAATCGGGCCGGGTGTGTACGATATCCATTCTCCGCGCGTGCCCGAGGCGGGCGAGATGAAAGAGCTCGTCGCTTTGGCTCGGAAGCGGCTGCAGGATTCGCAACTTTGGATCAATCCGGACTGCGGCCTGAAGACGCGCAAATGGGAGGAGGTTCGCCCGGCGTTGGTCAACATGGTGTCCGCTGCCCGCGAACTACGCGCTGCATCCACTCCGGCCGACCGTTGATCTGGGCCTGGTCTTTCGTCGAGAAGGCCGATCGCGTGTCAACGATTTGCGGGCTCGATAATCGTGAAAAGCGTTGGTGATCGGGAAAAAGGCCCGGCCGCCTTTAGCGGCCGGGCGGAAGTGTGTCCGGGAGGAGCGACGCTGCTAGGCAACGTGCTGACTTCCATCGGCGGAAGGAGGGCAGCCGATGGTTCGATTACGGCGGGGACATCCGCCGAAATCTGACCCCAGTTAAGGCGCAAGCTCAGCGTAGCTCAATCATGCCCTGGTATGCGGCCCCTATAGCTTGGGATTAGAAATCTACACCAGGGTTTGTCGCTGATGAGTACTTTCGCAACGTTGCGGGGCTGAGCAATGTGGGGCGGTCGTGCCGGCCGATCACGGACGGGCATCAAGCGCACGTTGGTACGCCTTTCTGCCGGAAACGTTGGACTCGATCAACGGGACCATACGATAACGCGTACAGCAAGGATCTTATCGTGGTGACCAATGCAATCTGCGGCTTGCTATTGATCTGGCTTTAGCTAGTCATTGGTCTAGTCAAGTTTTTGTTCCAACCTCTGTTGGGAATCTTGTGCGGCTCGACGCAGAGGGGCCGGCAAATGGGATGCCGATCAGCGTGCTCCTGATCGCGGCGACTGCTTGCGATCCAAAGCATAGGCCAGTTAAGTGATGTCGCGTTGGGATCTGAAACGGCTCGGTTCGGCTTAGTCGGTTTAGACCGCCAGACTATGGGTAGCCCCGGTCCGGGTAAGGTGAGCGTCGAAGATCGATGCGACGTTCCGGGCCAGGAACTCTGCGCCACCGGCTATGGAAAGCCGGCCATCATCCATCACCACGACGCCATCGGCGATAAGGCCGTCGAGACGAGAACGATCGACGACGGCCAAGCTTGGATCCCGGCCATAACGACGGGATGTCTCCCAGAGATCGACTGTCAAATCGCACATGATTCGTTCGATGATCTCGGCGTGGAAGCGATCGTCGTCAGTCAGTAGATAGCCCTTTGCGATGGCGAGCCGATCCTCGCTGATGCGAGCGAGGAAGTCCTTCGTCTGGACGGCGTTCGCGACAAAGCCCTGTTGCATACGGCCGATGGCGCTGGCGCCCAGCCCAATCAAGGTGTCCGCGCTATCGTCAGTATAGCCCTGGAAATTGCGCCTCAACCTGCCTTCCTGGCTCGCCAGGGCGAGATTGTCGTCCGGTAGGGCGAAGTGATCGATTCCGACGCGGACATATCCCGCATCAACCAAAGCTTCCGTGATCGTTTCGGATTGGACGTGGCGCGCGACGCTATCGGGCAGGGTGGACGCATCGATCAGACGTTGATGCTTCTTGAAGGAAGGAATATGCGCGTAGCCAAAGGCCGAAAACCGGTCCGGATGAAGCTCGAGGCATCTGGCGACGGTATCCAGGCACGAAGCGACCGTCTGCCGGGGCAGGCCATAGAGCAGGTCGAAATTGATACGTTCGACGCCGGCACGGCGCAGCCGATCGACCGAGGTCGCGGTCTGTCCGAAGCTCTGCAGACGGTTGATGCCCTGCTGAACAACTGGATCGAAGCTCTGGACACCAAGGCTCGCCCGGTTGACCCCGCAATAGCCGAGAGCCTCGGCCATCGGCTCGCTCAACATGCGTGGATCGATCTCTACGGCGATCTCGGCATCAGGCAGGACCGCGAATGAATGGCGCAACGAACCGACCAGATCAGCGAACGTTTCAGGTGTCATGATCGTCGGGGTGCCGCCCCCGAAGTGGATATGAGAGATCGGTTGCCGTCGGCCAAGGGTTTCTGCAACGAGGTAAGCTTCGGTCCGCAGTCCCGCTGCATAGAACGAGATCGGCTCCTGGCGCTTCGTGACAGCCGTGTGGCAGCCACAATACCAGCACATGCGTCGACAAAACGGCACGTGCACGTAGATCGAGGCGGATTGCTGCGCGCCCAACGACTTGAGCCACGTTTGATAGTCGGATTCGCAAATCGAAGCTGAGAAATGGGGGGCCGTCGGATAGCTGGTGTAGCGCGGCAGCCGTTGCTGCCCGTAGGCTTGTGCCAAGTCCGGTCGCATTCGGAGTGCCTTTCTTCCCTCGCCAACCGATTAGCGGACACGCGGCGGATTGGCTTTGCGCTGGCTCAAAATATCCGCGTTGTTGATGGCCATAGCGGCCCTAAAGCCAAAATTGGTAGGGCATGCCCGCAATGTACGCATCGCACTTTGGATCGCGATAAAGGTCCTGCGCTGTTCCGGGCAAGAAGAGGCCCAGCAGTGCCGCAACGATCGATCGCAGTCGGTCGGTGGACGTAAGGGGCACTCATATCACAAAATCTCAGTCGGGCGCTGGTCGAGCCGCATTGCCAATTGCCCGCGACGCTCACGTTACGGGACCTGCCGGACCCCGGCCGTGTTTTGCGAAGGAACGGGCTGCAAGCGATCTTCGGGCGCGGATGTCGTCCTAGCCGCGCAGCGTAAGCGCCAGAAGGATGTCTTCATTTCAAGGAGATGAGCATGACCTGCACGGCCCGGCGTGCAGAGTCAGTGATCAATTACGGTCCATCGGCTTTGGCGCCATCTGGCGGCTTGCCGGCCATTGCGGACGAAAACGCCACCGAACTCCGTTCGGCTTCAGCTTCTTGCTCTAATTGCAGAATATGCGCTCTTAGTGCATCGGAAGTCGCTTCCGCCGTCTCGCTGAACAGCAGATCCCCATGATCAGTGCGGGCGGAAGCGATTTCCGTCCAATCCTCAGCCGATAGAGTCTTGACGGCGGCGGGGAAGAAATCTCGCTCTTCCCACATCATGTGGTGCCGCTCCCGCAATACAAAGTCGCGTACGATGTTACCGACGTCTTGCCGAAGGATTTCACGATCCGCGAGGATAGCATCGATAGCTTGAGCAAAATGGTGCAGGCGGTCGATGACTTCCTGGTGTTCATGCGCGAGATCGCCGATGAGTGCAGCCGCATCCGGATCGCGAGTTCTAAGCTTGGAGAAAATCAGGTCTTCCTGAGGATGATGGTACACCTCTGGGTAAACCTCGAAGTAGCTGATAATCGCGCGAATGACCTCATAGTCAGGACGGGCCCCATGCTCAAAGATCTCCAATTCACGCTGGAGGGCGACCAGAAGTAGGTCAATATTGCGATGCTCTCGAAGCAAAAGATCGATGATCATTGCGGTGCTCCAGGGAGGAACAATGTAAGCGAGCGATCCTGCCATCTGTGCGCGATCGCCCAAGCCGATGTTCGGGTGTCCTTCACGTGCTGCGATCCGTCGGCGCTGCTCGGTGCAAGGAAGTCCGCATTTCACAGTGCCTCTTGAGCTTAGCCCAAGTTCTGTGCAACGCGGCTCGGCAGTTTGTCGTTACGTAACTCGATTCGGCGCAAGGTCGGCAAGGCAATCACGCCATTCTGCTCGAGTTGAGTGAGGGTGCGCGAGACTGTTTCAATCGTCAAGCCAAGGTAGTCGGCAACATCCTGCCGTGACATCGGCAGCTCGATCGCAGCGTTCTTCGTAGTACGACGAGACATATCGAGCAGAAATGCCACGACCCGCTGTTCAGCGCTGCTGATCAAAAGCATCAGATGCTCCTGAAAGCGGCGGAGCTCAAGCGCCATCGCGTCCCAGAGCTGCCTTGTGAGCTCGCAATCTTGGTTGGCGCGAACGATGAGGGCGCTGCGCTTTACCATCAAAAGGTGCGTCTCACAGACCGTCTCCGCCGAAGCGATATGGCTGTCTCCGGCCTCAAAGCCGAAGATGTCACCGGGCAGATAAAACGCACCAATCTGACGACGCCCATCTTCCATGATCTTGTAGGTTCGTACAGCACCCGATACCACCTGGTATAGGTGTTCGGCTGCTTCGTCCTCGCCGTAGATCTCGCTATTGCGAGCGAATCGCATCGGGGTCGCGACCATACCAAACGGTCCATAGGTACGAGATTGCCTGCACAAGACGCTGCTCGCATGATGGCTGATCTCGTGAATACTCGTGGCCTGAGCGTACATGGCGGACTCGATCTTCGAAATGTCAATCGAGCGGAGATTGGCCGCTTCTGATGAACTGGAAAATTTGGATGTTTCCCCTAAGTAGAACCCACTAAGTATTTATACGTAAGCCGTGAGATGAACTCTCGATGGGACGACGCAGCCTTTCGGTAGCTCGAATGCAGCTCAAAGCCGACCAGCCGCGTTTGAATGAGGAAGCTGCATTCTGACTTGGCGGCCGTTCGGCTTGAAGTTGAGCTCGGGTGGGCGGTGACCAGATTGTCCCGCTGCTCTAGACCGGCAGCGTACGTGCAACGTTCGAAAACCGCGGCGCATGTTCAGCGGTTTCGCCCCGCCTCGTCGATGGAGCGACGGCGGGCCCGCGAAAGCCGGGACAAACGGCGCTCCTGTTCTCCAGATCGGCGGGCGGCTGGTGCCTCGCCCTTTCGCCCATCGACTGGGTTCGGGGCGCATCTGGCGGCATATCGCATCTATAATTCTTGCCTTCAGTGCGACATCAAAACCGGAATGACGTTTGCACGAAGCAGATCTCCCGAAATGCCACCGAGCAGCCTTTCCTGCAGCCGAGAGCGGACGTATCCGCCCATCACCAGCAGGTCGAGGCTTTCGTCCGCCACAAGCGACAGGAGGGCGCGGTGCACCGACCGGGATGCTGGGAGCGACACGATCTTTGCAGGAAGGCCCGACCTTTCAAGATACCGTCCCAAATGGTCGGCGGAGCTCTCCGCCGGGACCTTGTGCGCATCAGTCATCGCGATGATGGTCAGCGCGTCCGCTTCGCGCAGCAGCGGCATCGCGTCGTGCAACGCGCGGGCAGCAAGGCGGCTGCCGTCCCAGCAAATCCCAATTCGTCTGGCCGAAAAAGAGCCGTGGATGACGCTTGGCAGATACAGAACTGGCTTACCGGCCTGGAGCAGGATGTCCCTGGGAATAACGTTGTCATAGCTCTCGTAGCCGCTCTGGGGCTGCGTGACGATAGTCATGTCGTGCACTCGCGCGCTGGCGCAGATGCTTCGACGCGCCTCCGCTGGAACCGCGCTGAGCGCGCGGCTCGCATAAGAAATGCCGGAGCTCCTTGCCCGCAGATCAAAGACACGAAGTGCCGCTTCGGCTCTCTCCAACGCACGCGCCTGCTCGATTTCAAAGACCGAAGTGACGGCCACCCCGCTGAGTGCGGCGAGCGGAATAATGGTCCTCTCATAACCGATTGCCACAACGTCAAGATGCGCGCCCGTGCTCAGTGCGAAGGAAATCGAACCGTTCACCGCAGCCCGCACCGGGAGCTCCGTGGGAAGATGGACCAATATGTTCCCGAACATTGCCGTTCTCCGGGCGTTAAAGGATTGCTGCCGATCGGAGCACAAATCTGGGCCGGACAGTTGATCTGCTTCATACGCTCGCCGATTTAGTTAGGCAGGATCAAACCGGCCACGGACAGTTCGCGCAGAGTCCGATGCCAAGTAGAAGCAGCATGGCATGTGTTGCATCGCTCATGTCAACTGCGAATCCTGCACGATTCGTGCACAGCGATTTTTGCTGCACCGATTCGGGGGCGGCCCGAGATCGCGGATGCCGTCGATTCTCCCCGTTCCCTGCTCGACATTCACCCTCATCGACAACAGGTACACTGAGAGGATGGCCAGTACGGAAGATGATGCGCGGCTGGTTAGTCCGCGGCGAAGCCGAATACGCCAATGCTCAAGCCTCTCCAACGGCTGCCGGGGAATCAATCAGCGGCATGCGAGGACATTGTCGCAGACGGAGGGCGGGCGGCAGCGCGACGTGCGGGTACATCGTTCGCTGGGCTCGTCTTGATTTTCTCCATTGCCGGTCTGTGGTCCTGGCCTGTGCTCAAGGCTCCGCTGGGCAATACGTTTTTAAGGCGCGCCATGCTCGCGATTGAGGATCATTCCTGGACGAATTCTGCAAGATCTTTCGAACCACTGTTTGTCGCCTGGACCGTGCCGCTCGCGCCCCTGCTAGAATCCTGCGGCGATGGCAATCCGCATCAACTCGGACATGCTGCGTACATTGGTCTTGGCCATCAGGTTGGCGCGATAAACCTCGACCGTCCGGGGGCTGATGCCAAGATCATGGGCGATGACCTTGTTGATCTTGCCGGCTAATAGTCCCTGCAGGACGTCACGTTCGCGCGACGAGAGGTCGGCAAGGCGCCCTTCTGCCTGCAGTTTCGCTGCGTCATCGTCTGGCTTCGTTGGCCGCGCTTCCAAAGCAGCGTTGATGGCACGCAACAGCACCTCGTCCTCGAACGGCTTCTCGATGAAATCGACCGCACCCGCTTTCATCGCTTCAACTGCGAGTGATACATCACCATGGCCGGTTATCAGGACGACCGGACAGTCGAGGCGATCGGCCTTCAGCTTGCGGACCAGTTCGAGGCCGCTCATTCCTGGCATGCGGATGTCTGATACGACGCAGTCGATCGGACCGCTTGCAATGTCATTGAGAAACTCGGTCGCGGTCTCGTAGGTTGCTACCCAGAAACCACTAATATCAAGCAGAAACGCCAGCGAATCCCGCATCGCGGCGTCATCGTCGATCACAAGAATGCGCCGCCCGGTCATGCTTCTTCACCGACGTCCGCAAATGGCAGCGTGAACTGAAAGATCGTGCCGCCAGCCGGATTTGCTTCCGCCACGATGTGGCCGCCATGGGATTCCACGATTGTCCGGCAGATTGATAGTCCAACACCCATGCCGTGTTCCTTCGTCGTGACAAAGGGCTGGAACAGGCGGTCGGCGACATCAGGGCTGATGCCGGAACCCGTATCAGCAACGGTAAACCTGGCGAGACCACCAACCTTGCTGACTCCGACGGTCAATTCGCGGCGCGGACAGGAAGCCATCGCCTCGATCGCGTTGCGTATCAGGTTCAGAGCGACTTGCTGGATCTGGATCTTGTCTACGATCATTGACGGCAGATCGCGGTCGCTGCGCATCGTCACCCGCACGCCTTGTTCCTTGGCGCCGAGTAGGGCCAGCGCTACAGCCTCTTCAAGTAGCGTGAGCGGATTTTCCACAGAATGCTGCGTCTCGCCTTTGGCAACGAACTCCCGCAGACGCTTGATGATATCGCCGGCGCGCAGAGCCTGTTGGACGGCGTGTTCGAGTGCATCACCAATGCGATTGGCGTTCGGCCTGTCTGACGCCAGCAGGACCTTTGCGCCGCGCATGTAGTTTGTGATGGCGGAGAGCGGCTGGTTGATTTCATGGGCAATAGACGATGCCATCTCACCCATGGCGGTCAGCCGCGACACATGGACGAGTTCAGATTGCAGCTCCTGCAGCCGCCGTTCCTGCGCCCGCCGTTCGGTTAGGTCTCGGATAAAGCCGGTGAAGAAGCGTTCGCCGCGCACTTTGGCCTCACCGACGGAAAGTTCCATCGGAAAGGTCGAGCCGTCGCTCCGCTCGCCCACCACGATGCGACCGATGCCAATGATGCGCCGCTCGCCGGTGGTCAGATAACGTTCAATGTAGCGGTCATGCTCGGCCCGGTAGGGCTGCGGCATCAACTTGGATACAGTCTTTCCAACCACTTCGTCCGGCAACCAGCCAAATAAACGCACTGCCGCGGCGCTGAACGAGCGAATGATACCCTTCTCGTCAATGACGATCATGGCTTCCGGTACGGTGTCCAGGATCGACTGCAGATGAGCTTGCCGATACCGCGCCTGCTCCGATTCCTGCCGCAGCCGGTCGCCCATGAAGCCAAGCATGGGACCTAGTACCGCAAATGCGGCAATATCGATCATGTTTGCGGAAACGGTGATGAGGCTTTTCCCAAGAAATGCCGCGCTGATGACGAGGCAGAGCAGGGTCGCGAAGCTCGCTGGTCCGCGGCCGCCGGCGAAAGCGGCAAAAACGATCGCCGGAAGGTAGATGATCGTAAATGAGCGGTCATCGAGATACGGATTGAGCGCCGCGCGGAGCACGAGGGCGAGCGCGGCGGCTGCCGCGGCAGTACCATAGCGATACCAGATGTGGTCGGACATATTTGCCGGCAGACCCTCTCATTCGATCGATCCTACATCGTTTGGCCGCGGGAGGGCCACCGGAGTAAAGACGCGCGTCAATTCGCCGTTATATTGTTGCAGGATAGCCATCGCTATTTGAACCAAATGCGCCAGTGCGTGGGCTGCACAGCGACGTGTTCTCCGGTCTTCGCCTTGATCCAGCCGCCGAAGATGCGGCGGCAAGGGAAGACCAGCCGATGAATGGTATTGCCCTCGATCACGCCAATCTCAAGGTCGCGATCGAAGGGCGCCGTCTCGATCCGCTCCCACGTCACGTTGCCATTAGATCCTGGACGGTGTTCATCGCCGCCGACTGACAAATTCAAGTAACCTTTCAGACAGTACGAACCACATCGTTTGTCCGCCCCGCGACCTGGTTCAGCCCAACACTGCGCAGGCGGCGCGCGGTCTCGATCGCAGCAGTCGCCGCCTCGGGTCTGTCGGCGGAGGCATCGTCGAACCCATCGTGCTGGGTCATGACCCTCTCGCCGATCCAAATATCGGGATTGATGCTACGAAGCACCTTGCCACCTTCGGTCGAACTGATCCGGACCTGCTCAAGCCTTCCCGGGTTGGTCATGATCGGGTTTTTGCAGAAACTGGACTGGACCGCGGCCCACAATTGGGCCCGTCGCCGAGCGAGTTTCGCCGTGGCCTGTCATATCGAGCATCCTTTGTTGGTGGGACATCTCCTTGCTACGGCGTCGGTCGTGGGACGGATCGGCTAGCTGCGCTCGGCCCCGCGCGTCGGGCCGGTCCGCGGGTCGATGACGTGGACACCATCGCAGGCGATGCAGGTTACCGGGTGCAGGTCGTTGGCGCTTGGCTCGACTGCGTCGTTCGGCAGCAGTGCTTGAACACAGTCGCCCGTATTTGAGCACGAAAAGATGATGGGGCGCCAAGTCTTTCTGTGAGCCATATGTCTGACCTTGACTGGAGATCGTTTCTATCGCTCGGCCGCCGCTGAAGTATTGATCCAGGTCAAAAAAAGCGATGCGCGTCTAGAACGACCGACGGCGTATGGCTGCCGCGAGCAGGACAGGGGCCAAACATGTTCCCGTTCAGATGATTTGCTCGCCTCGCGCCTTGATCACGACAAGCCCTGGAACGGCCGGATTGATGGAAATCAAAATAGAGGCGATGCAATCATGCGAATGTTGAAGCGCACTGGACGCGCATCGGACCATGACACACGTGTCATCAATGATGCGAGAGGCGCATAGGAGACCCTTAGTGATTGCTCGCCTCGCATTGTCGGTGGTCTTGCCGGCGCTGATCGCAGCCATAGGCTTTGGCGCGGAAGCCCTGAACCTTGGCCTTATCGAAACCTTGGCTGCGGCGAGCTTGGTCATCGGCTTTGCCATTGCGGCGGCAGGGTGGGTCGTCAGGCGCGAGATAGGGGCGGTTCGCCCCATTTGCTCACGATCACGGGGACGCAGGTCTGGCTAACGACATGCCGGGCCGCCAGCACGCGTCAGAACAGTCTCTGTCACGGTAAGTGACCGATTACTTTGGATGCTGCTTGAGACAAATCAAATACTCTCCGCGCGCTAATGGCAGAATAGGCAGGGATAAGCAAACCCACCGCAAGAGGGTAGTCATGCCTTCATTTAACGTTCGCTTCATTAAGACCGTCTGTGACGATACCGGCCACGAGCATCGTGCCTGTCAGGCAGCGTTCAAGGTCGATGCCGCATCGCTGAGTGCTGCTGCACAGCAAGCGGAGAGCGACTTTTGCAAGCAAAAAGGTGTCCGCGATTGGACCATTTTCGCGGATGCGATGGAGCTTCGAACCCCGCCTGCGTTGCCCCCGGCATGGGGCGGCTAGCCTTAGTTCGGCTAGCGCAGGTCCTTGCGAATTTCATAGCGATGGTCAATCCGCGAGTTCAAGCGCGATCTTTTAAAACATCGCGCCGAGTCGATTCGAAGGAGCTCGCGATGCTGTCGCTAATGCGGCAGGCGGGCTGTTGCCCGCAACACGAAATGGGCCTCGGCGCAGTCTCGCAGGCGCCCCGGGGTAGAGCGATCCGGATCGAACGATTTGCTCTTACATTTGATGCAGGTCAAAAACAAACCTGCCTCCAGCAGCTATGGCTGCTTCGAGGGACATGACACATGGTCAGCCAACCTGCACATATCGGTAGTCCTTGGCGGTTTAGGAATTTGCTCAGCCGATTGCGAGCGAGCCTGTCTCGGACGTCCGAGCTGGCTTGCTTGAGCCCGCAGGACATCGATGCGATCGCGCGCGAGCTTAATCTGTCTACATCCGCTTTTCGAACCCTGGCACAAAGTCCGGGCTCTCCCGAACTCTTGAGCAAGCGCCTCGCACTTGCCGGTTTTTCCGAGCATGCGCTTGCCGCCCGCCATGGCGACGTACTGCGCGATCTGCAGCGAGTATGCGGCCTATGTCAGGCCAAAGCCCGTTGCGTCGCCAACCTCCAAACAGGGAACTATCGAAATCCGCTGAAAGACTGCCCCAACGAACAAACCCTGCGCGCGCTCGGTCGTGAGGTCGACGACGGCCTCCCGCAGCGCTTTTGCGATTGATGAACCCAATCGCTTAGCTCGCCGGAAATAATTCCCCAAGCATCCCGCTTTCAAGAAGGCCAAGCCATGACAAGCCCATCCTTTGCCTCGAAATCCACGACGATGGGTGAGGCAGGCCTGATGTCGGTATTTGCAGTTTCTGCCTACGTCTTCTTTTTCGCCGGAGCGATGGGGCACGATTCTGCGTTTACCTTCCACGCATTGCTGGCTTCCGCCGCCAGTCTGACCGCCACGGGCGTCATCCTCAATCGCTACTATGAACGGCCGGCGCAATTACCGCCGGCGCAGATCAATGGCCGACCGAACTACAATCTCGGTCCGATCAAATTCGCCTCGGTGCTGGCGATGTTCTGGGGCATTGCGGGCTTTTCCATCGGTCTGCTGATCGCCTCGCAACTTGCCTGGCCTGCACTGAATTTTGATCTGCCCTGGGCGAGTTTCGGTCGGCTCCGGCCCTTGCACACATCGGCTGTGATCTTTGCGTTCGGCGGAAACGTGCTCATCGCGACCTCGTTCTACGTCGTGCAGAAGACCTGCCGCACCCGTCTGGCTGGCGATCTTGCGCCATGGTTTGTGGTCGTTGGCTATAATTTCTTCATTCTGATCGCAGGCACTGGCTATCTGTTCGGTGTCACCCAGTCGAAGGAATATGCCGAGCCGGAGTGGTACGCCGATCTCTGGCTCACCATCGTCTGGATCACTTATCTCATTGTGTTCGTGGCGACACTGTTGAAACGGAAGGAGCCGCATATCTTCGTCGCCAACTGGTTCTATCTCGCCTTTATCGTCACCATTGCGGTGCTCCACCTTGGCAACAATCCTGCATTGCCGGTATCGGTGTTCGGTTCGAAATCCTACATTGCCTGGGGCGGCGTGCAGGATGCCATGTTTCAGTGGTGGTATGGCCATAACGCGGTCGGCTTCTTCCTGACCGCCGGCTTCCTGGCGATCATGTACTACTTCATTCCGAAAAGAGCCGAGCGGCCGGTCTATTCTTACCGTCTCTCAATCATCCATTTCTGGGCGCTAATCTTCCTCTACATCTGGGCCGGACCGCACCATCTGCACTACACCGCCCTGCCGGACTGGACGCAGACGCTGGGCATGACGTTCTCGATCATGCTGTGGATGCCCTCATGGGGCGGCATGATCAACGGCATGATGACGCTCTCGGGCGCCTGGGACAAGCTCCGCACCGACCCGGTACTTCGTATGCTCGTGGTCTCGGTTGCCTTTTACGGCATGGCGACATTTGAAGGTCCCACCATGGCAATCAAGGTCGTCAACTCGCTTAGCCATTACACGGACTGGACGGTCGGCCATGTGCATTCGGGCGCACTGGGCTGGGTTGGCTTCGTATCATTCGGCGCGCTGTATTGTCTGATTCCCTGGCTTTGGAATCGACAGCTGTATAGCCTCAAGCTCGTCAACTGGCACTTCTGGATCGCCACGATCGGGATCGTGCTCTACATCTCCGCGATGTGGGTGTCCGGCATCCTGCAGGGGCTGATGTGGCGCGCCTATACTTCGCTCGGTTTCCTCGAGTACTCGTTCATCGAGTCGGTCGAGGCCATGCATCCCTTCTACATCATCCGTGCCGCGGGTGGCGCACTGTTCCTGATCGGCGCGCTGATCATGGCCGCCAATCTCTGGATGACGGTGAATGCGCGGGAAGCTGATCAAATCCAGGACGCTCGAGCGCTCCAGGTCGCGGAATAGGTCATCGCATGTCGCTCTGGAACCGACACAAAATCTTTGAGAAGAACTCGATCATCTTAATCGCTGGCATCCTTGCCGTGATAGCGATCGGTGGCCTGGTCGAGATCACGCCGTTGTTCTACCTCAAGAGCACGATCGAGGCCGTAGACGGCGTGCGGCCGTATACGCCGCTCGAGCTTGCCGGCCGCAACATCTACGTACGCGAGGGATGCTATGTCTGTCACTCGCAGATGATCAGGCCGTTACGCGACGAGGTCGAACGCTACGGGCATTACTCGCTGGCCGCTGAGAGCATGTATGACCATCCGTTTCAATGGGGCTCGAAGCGGACTGGCCCGGACCTCGCACGTGTTGGCGGGAAATATTCCGATGAATGGCACGTCACGCATTTGACCAATCCGCGCGCGATCGTGCCGCAATCGGTGATGCCGGGCTATCCGTCGCTGGCGAACACCGAGGTCGACCTGACCGACATGGTCGCACATCTGCGCACCAATCGGGCGATCGGCGTCCCCTATAGCGAGGACCAGATCAACAACGCTGTCGCCGACATGAAGACGCAGCTCGATCCTGACAGCGCGAACGTCGAATCGTTCCAGAAGCGTTACCCGAAGGCCGCTGTGCGCAATTTCGACGGCAAGGCCGGCAATCCGACTGAACTCGATGCGCTCGTCGCCTACCTGCAGATGCTCGGCACGTTGATCGATTTCAAGCTCTACGACGAAAAAGCCAATCTGCGCTGAAGGATCCTCTGATGAAAGCGGTTATTTCCATCGAGAGCCTGGCATCGAGCTTCGTCGTGACGCTCTGGACGCCGCTGTTCGTCGGCATCTTCATAGCCATCGTCGTTTACGCGCTGTGGCCTCGCAACAAGAGGCGTTTTGATTCTGCGGCGCGCATGCCGCTGCGCGGGGATTGACAGATCATGACCGAGCACAACGACATCGATCACATCTCCGGCCGCTCCACGACGGGGCACGAATGGGATGGTATAAGGGAACTCAACACGCCGCTGCCGCGCTGGTGGATTCTGAGCTTCTATGCCACAATCCTTTGGGCGATAGGCTACTGGGTCGTTTATCCGGCATGGCCGCTCCTCTCAAGCTACACGACAGGCGTGTTTGATTATTCGACCCGCGCCAGCGTCGTCAACGACCTTGCAGGTCTTGAGAAGCTGCGCGGCGAGAAGATGGCCGTGCTGGGCAAAGCGTCTCTTACCGAGATCGAGAAGGATCCGGCACTGCTGGGATTGGCCCGCGCGCGCGGCAGGACGGTGTTCGCGGACAATTGCGCGCCATGCCATGGGAGCGGTGGCGCGGGTGCCAAGGGGTATCCGAATCTCAATGACGATGACTGGTTGTGGGGCGGATCGCTCGACCAGATCCTGCAGACCATTCAGTTCGGCGCACGTTCCGGGCATGCCCAGGCGCATGAGGGACAAATGCTGGCCTTTGGCCGCGACGGCATCCTCACGAAAACCGAGATTGTCACCGTAGCAAACTACGTGCGATCGCTGTCAGGCCTGACCACGGTAGCCAAGTTCGATGCTGCGGCCGGCACCAAGATCTTTGCCGAGAATTGCGCGGTCTGTCATGGCGAGAACGCCAAAGGCAATCAGGCGCTCGGCGCACCGAATCTGACTGACCGGATTTGGCTGTACGGCTCGGACCAGGACACGCTGGTCGAGACCATCAGCTATGGCCGCGCCGGCATCATGCCGGCTTGGAGCGGGCGGCTCGATCCCGTCACAGTCAGGGCACTTGCCGTCTATGTCCATTCGCTCGGCGGCGGACAATAGGCGAGATGCGCCGCAAAACCTGCGCGCCGGTGACCCAGGATCATCGCGAGCCATCCGCGCCCGATGTAAGGTCGGTCATGAAGCCTACCGCAAACAAGACGGTTTCGCTCGATGCGCCGGTGATTGACGAGGATGGACCCCTCTATGCAGCCCATAGGAAGGTCTATCCGCAGAGCGTCCGCGGTACTTTCCGCACGATCAAATGGCGGCTGATGGTGGTGTGTCTGGGCATCTACTATCTGCTGCCCTTCGTGCGTTGGCATCGTGGCCTCGGCGCTCCCGACCAGGCGGTGTTGCTCGATTTTCCAAACCGGCGATTCTACTTCTTCTTCATTGAACTGTGGCCGCAAGAGCTCTATTACTTCACCGGTTTGCTCGTGCTTGCTGCCATCGTGCTGTTCCTGATGAACGCACTGGGCGGGCGGATTTGGTGCGGTTATCTCTGCCCGCAGACGGTCTGGACCGACCTGTTCTATGCGGTCGAGCGCTGGGTCGAGGGCGACCGTCGCGAGCGGCTGAAGGCCGCCGCGCGCCCGATGACAGCAGGGCGCGCGGCAAAGCGCGTGCTGAAGCACGCAATCTGGTTGATGATTGCTTGGTGGACCGGCGGCGCCTGGGTGCTCTACTTCGCCGACGCGCCGACCTTGGTGCACGATCTGGCAACGTTCCAAGCGCCCGCAACCGCCTATATCTGGATTGGGATCCTGACCGCTTCGACATATCTGCTGGCTGGCTACATGCGCGAGCAGGTTTGCGTTTATATGTGCCCGTGGCCGCGCATCCAGGCCGCGCTCACCGACGAATGGGCCCTCAATGTCGCCTACAAATACGACCGCGGCGAGCAGCGCTGCTCATTGAAGAAATCATTCGATCTGCGCGCACGCGGCGAAAGGGTCGGAGACTGCATCGATTGTAATCAATGCGCGGCGGTCTGTCCGACCGGGATCGATATACGAAATGGCGCCCAGCTGGGCTGCATCCAGTGCGGGCTGTGCATCGATGCCTGCGATGCCGTCATGAAGAAGATTGGGCGCAAGAGCGGCCTGATCGGTTACGACAACGACATCAATATCCGCCGGCGGATGGACGGCAAGCCAGAGCTGTTCAAGCCGGTACGCCCGCGCACGCTCGTTTATGCCTTTTTGATCACGGTCATCTGCGCGGTGATGGTTTACGAGTTGTTGTCGAGAACGATGCTCGATCTCAGCGTTCTGCATGATCGTAATCCCATGGCTGTCAGGCTCAGCGATGGATCGGTTCGCAACGCCTATACCGTGCGTTTGCTCAACAGGCGCGACTTCGATCGGGTAATCGCCATCGACATCGATGGGCCGCCCAAGACGTCCGTCCACGTCGTCGGCTCCGATTCGGTGACCGTGGATCGGCCGATGATCGTCCTGGCTCGCGATACGACGACAGAACTGCGTGTGCTGTTGACAGCGCCGGTTGACGGCATGGCGGAACGCTCGATGCCGGTGAGGATTCGGGTCACCGACCTTGGCCTCGGCGAGGTAGCCTCCGCATCGGATCATTTCGTTCTTCCCTGACGATCACTGACGGGATGTGACCATGACTGCATCAAATCAAGTCACGTGGCCCATTACCGGGCGCTTCGTCCTGATCGCGATTCTTGCGTTCTTTTCGGTCGTGATCGGCGCCAATCTGGTCATGATGCGCTTTGCCATCGTGACGCTGCCGGGGACGGAGGTTGACAGCGCCTATCGTGCGAGCCTCGCCTATCAGCGCGAGATCATCTCGGCACGGCAGCAGAACGAGCGAAACTGGCAGGTGCAGGTATACATCCACCGGCAGTCGGATGGTGAAGCTGAGCTTGCGATCGAGGCGCTCGACCGCCTAGGTGCGCCTCTCGCCGGAATGAATTTCGTGGCCCGCCTCGAGCGCCCGGTCGACCGCCGGGCCGATCGGGCGATTGATGTCTCGCAGGCCAATGCTGGGATCTACCGCGGCAGCGCCTCGGGCGTCGCTGTCGGGCAGTGGGATCTCGTGATCGAGGGCGACGATGACGGCCGCCGCATGTTTCTGTCGAAGAACCGCATCGTCCTGAACTGAGAGCGTGTGCACATGCAGTCCGACATCGATTTTTCTCACTTTCTGAAGAGGACAGGCGCGGGCCGCCTCCAGCTTGACCTTGCGGTGGAGGGGATCAGTTGCGCGGGCTGCATGGGCAAGATAGAGCGCAATCTGTCGAGCATTCCGGATGTGACCTCGGCACGCGTGAACCTCACCGATAATCGGCTGGCGCTCGAATGGAAGGCCGGAGCGCTCGATCCAGCTCTATTTGTCAAGCGGCTCGCCGAATTAGGCTATAGGGCATATCCGTTCCAGCGGGACAATGCGGAGACGCTGGAGGCGGAGAGAGCGCAGGACTTGCTGCGGCGGCTGGGCGTCGCCGCCTTTGCCGCGATGAACGTGATGATGCTGTCGATCCCGGTATGGTCCGGAAATGTCTCGGACATGCTGCCGGAACAGCGCGACTTCTTTCATTGGCTCTCCGCGCTGATCGTCCTGCCGGCCGCGGCTTATTGTGCGCAACCATTCTTCTCTTCCGCTTTTGCCGTGCTGCGGGCGCGCGGAACCAATATGGACGTTCCGATCAGCATCGGCATCCTGCTCGCCCTGGCGACGTCGGTGATCGAGACCATCGCTCATGCCGAGCACGCCTATTTCGATGCGGCGATCATGTTGATCGCCTTTCTGCTCGCAGGTCGCTATCTTGACCAGAACATGAGGCGACGCACACGCGCCTTCGCCAGCAACCTTGCAGCACTCAAGGCGGAGACCGCGGCGAAGTTCATTAGCCCGACTGAGATCAGAACCGTTCCGGTGGCGGCGATCAAACCGGGGGACATCGTGCTGGTGCGCCCCGGCGAATGCTGTACAGTCGACGGCAACGTGATCGAGGGAAGCTCCGAGATCGATCAAAGCCTTATTACCGGCGAGACTTTGCCGGCGATCGCGACGCCCGGCAGCGCGGTGTTCGCCGGCACATTGGTACGGTCCGGCACCCTGCGCGTCCGTGCAGCGGCGACCTCGGACGGCACACTGCTTGCTGAGATTTCCAGGCTGCTCGATCATGCCCTGCAAGCGCGCTCGCGCTATCTGCGCCTCGCCGAACGCGCGTCGCGGCTCTATGCGCCGATCGTTCACATCACGGCCTTCCTCACCATGCTGGGTTGGCTTGCCTCTGGCGCCACCTTTCATGATTCGGTGGTCACGGCGATCGCAGTCTTGATCATCACCTGCCCCTGCGCGCTGGGTCTGGCTATCCCCGCGGTGCAGACGGTGGCCGCTGGCGCACTGTTCCGTTCCGGCGTGCTGCTCAATGCCGGGGATGCAATCGAGCGTATCGCCGAGGTGGATCGGGTGATCTTCGACAAAACCGGGACGCTGACGCTGCCTGAACTCGATGTCGCCAATCTCGCCGGCATTCCCGAGGATGTCGTCAAATTGGCAGGCCGGCTGGCGCTGTCGAGCCGCCATCCGGTCGCCGCCGCCCTGGCGCGTGCTGCCGGCGCAAACGAGCCGTTGGCCGATATCGAAGAGGAGCCGGGACGGGGCGTCCGCGGTTACTATGAGGGCGCGCCGATCCGGCTGGGCCGCCCCGCGTTCTGCGGCGCTGACAGCCTCGCTGACGAGATCCTGTGCCATCATCCCGAGGCCTCCGTCGTCGCGTTCAGCCACGGCGAGGCGAGGCATGTCTTTGCCATCAGGCAAAGGATGCGGCCGGACGCGGTCGAGGTCGTCACAAGCCTCGCACGCCTTGGCATCATGGTGGAGATCGTTTCCGGGGATCGCGAGCCGGCTGTTCGGCGGGCGGCCGAGACGCTTGGCATTCACAAGTGGCGGGCCAACGTCTCGCCGACGGACAAGGTCGCCCGGGTCGAAGATCTGACGAGCAGGGGATACAAGGTGTTGATGGTCGGCGATGGCTTGAACGACGCGCCCGCGCTCGCAGCAGCCCATGCCTCGATGTCGCCTGTCACCGCCACCCATATGAGCCAGGCGGTCGCTGATGCGATCTTCCTCGGTGAGCATCTCGGGCCCGTGATGATGGCGGTCATTGCCTCGCGCGGGGCGCTGCGGCTGATGCGGCAAAATCTCTGTCTTGCTGTCGTCTACAACGTCCTGGCTGTGCCCGTTGCGATCGCCGGCTTGGTGACGCCGCTGATTGCCGCGGCGGCGATGTCATGCTCGTCGATACTGGTCATGCTTAACGCGCTGCGGGCGCGAAGGGGCGAGGCCCTCTGATGGAAGTGCTGATCTATCTGGTTCCGCTCGCCCTTTCACTCGGCTTCCTCGGTCTGCTTGGCTTTCTGTGGTCGCTGCAGAGCGGCCAATATGACGATCTCGACGGCGCGGCCTGGCGCGCCATCGCCGATGAGGAGCCCGATCAGCCTCCAGTACCGATCCAAATAGTGCCAATGGACCAGCGCATTTGTGGAAGCGGGCGTCGACGCGAGTACTACCTCGCCCGTCCAGGCGGTCCACCGCCGCAACTGTGGGACAGGCGAAGGTCGGACGGTTAGCAGCCTGTTGATGGCGGCAACGCGCCGTGATCAGCCGCGGCTGCTCAGTGGCCCACTCGCTATCGATGACCATAGTATGAGAGCGCGACGGTGTCTGCCGGATTCAATGCCTGATCCCTCTGAGCTGGATACAAATCTCGACCCTACCTGAAGTCCTCTGGCTAATCGCAATTCGCTTTCTCATGGTGTTTCAAAGACTTGTAACAGCCTGCTGGGTTCCAACAACGATGTGTCAATTAGGAGACTGGATACTCCAATTCGTGGCCAAATTTCTCGATACGAAAACCTCCACGAAACTAACAACGGGCAAGGCGCTGTAGCTATTGCTTCTGAACACATGACAGAGCCTTGCACCTTTGCGGGAGTTCTATGCTTGCCTCCTTTTTACGGTCGTCGCTGTGAAAAAAATATGTTAGAAGCCGCTCCTCTCAAAAGGAGCATTCATTGTGAAAAAAGCAACCAAGAAACGCGTTAAGCGGCGCGAGTGGACTAAGGCAGATATCAAAGAACTCAAGGTCCATTCAAAGGCTCGGACCCCGGTCACAAAAATATCAAAAATGACTAAACGCTCTGTCGGTGCGCTACGCCAGAAGGCCTTACATCTCGGAATCGGACTGGGACATCAGCGGTAGCTAATTGGGCTGCGCTGTCGATTGCGACAGTAGGGCGGCTCCCGGGCCGCCCTTATTGGCTGTTGGATTGTGTCGCAACAGGTGGTTCGGCCCAACCGTTGATCAACCAACTTCGAGCCCGGCTAATTTCCTATCGATTTCAGCGCCGCGATTGTTGCTGCTGTCCAAGAACTTAGCATTGTCGGACCTTTATAAAGTGAGGTGATCGAATCCAGCGAGCTCAGTGAGTACAGTCTGCATTCCTGGTACGACGAACGTCTGGTCTGCTTCTCGGCGTGTACCTGCCAGAGGACTGGCCGCTTGGTTCTGCGGCCGGCCAGCTTTGACGAGGTCCCGGAGTCCTCAGCTGGCTGATCAGAGGAGAGCTTGTCGCCTATGACGTTACGGTGGGTTGCCTCGACAAGGAGCTTCTCCAACACAGGGCAGAGCGTGTGTGTCCGCGATCGGCGGTGCGTCAAGATCTTCGCAGGTTCGAGCGACGATCGATTTGCAGATGAAGATAGGCTTTTCACGCCGCGTGCTGGTTGGAGCCTGGCGATGGCGGAGCGGCCTCGAGCGTCCGGCATCTTCGATGAGATTTTTAGAAAGCGCTTTGTGGCTATATCTCGGCAAAAAGCTGGTGACTCGCTAAGTCAGATGAGCCTGCAGATCTACGCCAGCTCTGCGCGATTTGCTTAAGCGCGAGATTCAACTCCCGCAACATCGAGGTCTGTACGAAGGACGCGCCCGAAACTGCTCGAGAATGTTGAGCTTTGGTCAGGGGGCGGCTCGCAGCTACCTCGTTGTTACTGCGGTGGCCCCTTTGGCTGCCCACAGTTAAGAAGGTTTGTCGTTATGGCCTAAGAGTGGATTCTGCAAAAGTGGGACGCGGCGCAGTCATGGGCCCACGGGTTAGCCGATGGAAACAACATTGCGAGTGGGGCGTTCCTCGAAGATCATTTGGGCGCAAGAGTGCCCCGCCCAGCCTGCTGGTGAGCTCGAGCGTCGGAACGATACGGCGCGCTCAGCAGCAATAAAAACAGCGCTCGGTTGGCTTGATATCTGGCGGCCGAGCGGCTGCGCCCTGAGCCCGTCATCATCTGCTTGCCCTCGTCGGTATGCACGGACCACAACCACCTTCGTTCGCGCTGCTTCAAGGAAAACTCGAAGACTGGAAGCGTTGACATGGCTACGTGGCATCATTTCTGACGGACGTGCGTTTGGTCTTCGGAAGGCCAGAACCGCTCTCGCGGTAGACCTTCTCCAGACGACGCCTGACTGCGGCCAGCTCGGCAATGAACTCGCTTGATCCGTTAACCCCGAATTCATCAGAAGCGAGCTCATTCAGTGCTTCCTGCCGTGCCAAAGATGCCAGACGTTTACGAGTTTTGGCTGTCAGCGTCATCTGCACGACCCGAGCGTCGCTTGCGCAGTGCTTGCGTCGCAGGAATCCATTTTTCTCGAGCAGCTTTGAATGGGTCGTGACGAAGGATGGATCGACGTGCATCAACTTTGACACCATGTTGACGGGGACACCATTCTCTTTCCCCAAATAGGCCACGGCCATCAGGATCATCCACTGTGGCCCGGTGATGCCAAGGACATCGGCTCGGGATCTCGCAAGCTCTTCGAGCCACGCACTGATCGATCTGATCTCCCACATGAACGGCCGGATCGTCTCCAGTTCGTCAGTAGAGATACTGCCAAGCGCGTTTGCTGGGCCAGGCAAATCCGGCGGCATCGAAGCTCTGGTTCCATCCTTTACCAGCTTCCCTTAGCGCGAATGAGTACTGACAACAACGCCGTAAGGGCAGGTAGATCAAATACTTGGTACGGTACGGACGAAAGGGGAGCGTGCCAATCATGAGCTGGCCGCAGCAGTTTCGGCAACACCGCGCTCATTGTCTTGACGAACCAGGGCTATCCACGGGCGGCTTTTGTCGGGATCGATACCACGCCGGTAAGATTGATGCTCCTACCAACGAGACGTCCATGGTCTGCCTCATTGGCTACTCGCCGGCTTGTTCACTCCTTTGCTGTATCATCGAGCCGTCAAAGTCTCGAGCGAGGAACGTTAGAACGTCTGCGCCGCGTGTCGCGAGATCTCGACGCGTCGCTTTCCGTCTGATTAAAGGGGAGACGACTTGCTCTTCACACGCGGTCGGACTGCAATGACCAGCACCGCGAGTTGTCGGGCGCAGACCATCAGCCTCGATGAGATCGGGCCGATTGTGCAGAAAGCAATCGATAAGCGACAAGGCAAGTTCAACAACGAGGTCCGCCGGTGGGCTATCATCGAAGCCAATGCAAATTGCATCCGAAGCCAGACGATACGCCTTGCCGCTCGGTTGCCGGGGCTCGTGTCGTCGCTTCACGCATTCGCCAACAGTGTTGTGTGGGGGTTACCCGATAAACCGCAGTATAGTCTTGTCATCCGATTCCATATTGGCGGCTTGCCTTCGTATAGTTGAGCTGTCTTTTGGTCACAACTAGCCTTGCGAGTAGTCGCAAGCTGCCGATTGCAATTGCCAAAAAAGCTTGCGCAATTCATCACTTCGACGGATTCAGACCATGAATTGCAGGCGCCTCCCTCCTCGTATGGCAAAGTGTCGCGAGCGATCGGCCGATGGGAAATTGCGCGGCCGCCGTCGTCCTCGAGCGAACAGGTGTGTGGTCCGGGGTTCGCTTTCCTCGAGCACGTCGGGAGCGGTATCTTGAGCCAGGATGCAAACCGCGGGGCCACGGTCTGCTTTCTGCTCGGCCTTCCACGGTCCGGAACGACGCTGTTGGCGCATCTGCTCCAACAGCATCCGGAAATTACAGCTCCACCAGAGCCTTGGCTCATGCTGGCTCTTGAGGCGTTTGGCAGGGTGGACCATCGTCACCCGGCCGGAACATCTCTGATCGAAACGGCAACTTCGGAGTTCTTGGGCCGGATCGATCGCGCTGCGGTCAGCCGTGCCTTTGCGGATGCGGCGTACGGTGCGTATCTGTCCTCGGCGGGCAAGCGCATCATCGTGGACAAGACACCACGCTACTGGATGGTCCTCGACTATTTGGATCTTCTCTATCCCGAAGCGCCGCATATTCTTCTGATGCGCAATCCCTACGCCATTGCCGCATCCCTGAAGTCGACTTGGGGAATCCCCCTTCAGGCGGAAAGCTCCCGTTCGGTCAGCTTGTCCTCGCTTGCTGATCTCATGCTCCGTCTGCCTGACAGCATTGCCACTTCGCTTGCTGACCTGGTTCTCGGCTTGCCCAAGCTCGCTGCGCACCGCGATCGCCGGCAGACGATGGTGGTGCAGTACGAACGCCTGGCGGCGTGTCCGGAGGAGGAAATTCAGCGTCTCATCGCTGGCCTTGGCTGTGATCCAAAAGACTCTGCAGCTACGTCGACGGCTCGGGCCGATTATCTTCACTCCAGCAGCTTTGGAGATCGGAAAATCCTTGAAAGAAGGACCGTCGATGAGAAGTCTGTCGACGCGTGGCAAGTCCAATTGGGCATCGAAGAGATGCAAACGATAACCGATCTGATCGGCGTCGAGTTGATGATACAGCTCGGATATGGAGCGGAATTGCGGCACGCACAACAAGCCGGAGTGGTTGATAAAGGGCGCGCTGTGGTGGGATCTGCGCCTCAGCAGGGAACGGGCATGGTCGAACATTCCAGCCAACCCCGGTAAGCTGACCCCTGGCATTCGGCAGCCAATCGAGAACTCTTGCTTCACACCAGATGCATCCACAGGGCACGATCCGCAGCATCTATCCGGAACCGACTTCGACCAAAATCAGGAGCTGACGAGTTCGATGGCGGCGCAGTTGCGCATGGCACTCTTGGCCTCGGAATCGGATCGAGGTGCCCAGCAAGAGGCCGTTCGGGATCGCGACGCCGTTATCGAGGCGCTGCGGGGCGAGATCGTACGGCTCGAGGAGGGGCGCAGCAATCATGAGCGATGACCCCCTCAGGATTATGGTCAAAATGTGCTGCCTGCCTTATCGAGCTCGTTGTCTAGCTAGCAAGCGGAAGTAAGTCGACCGGATCGCGTGTCCGGCCGCGCTTCGATTGGATACTGGCAGACGCCGACGAAGGATGGAGCGCTATCCGCTGTTTGACCCGGTGGACGCCGATGCGCTATGGCAGGCGCCGATCGCTGCAACGCCTATCGGGCCTATCGCAAGGCAACGCGGTACTGAACGAACTAGAGATCCCGCATCGTAGAAGACACATGCTGCCGAAACATCTGCGCCGTCTCGAAGCTGAATCGATCGAAATCATGCGTGACGTGGTCGCCGAGTTCAAAAAGCCGGTCATGCTCTACTCGATCGGAAAAGACTCGAGCGTAATGCTGCACATTGCGATCAAGGCCTTCTATCCCGCAAAACTGCCTTTTCCCCTGCTTCACGTCGACACGACCTGGAAGTTTCGCGAGATGATCAGCTTCCGAGATGCGACAGCCAAGCGCCTCGGCCTCGATCTGATCGTCCATGTAAACGAGGAGGGCATCGCGCGCGGGATCAATCCGATCGAGTCCGGCTCCGCGCTTCATACCCAGGTGATGAAGACCGACGCCCTGAAGCAGGCGCTCGACTTCCACGAATTCGATGCCGCCTTTGGCGGCGCCCGGCGTGATGAGGAAAAGAGCCGCGCAAAAGAACGGATACTCTCCTTCCGTTCGTCCGGGCACGTGTGGGACCCCCGCAATCAGCGGCCGGAGCTCTGGAACCTGTTCAACACGCGGATTCGCTTAGGCGAAACCATGCGCGTTTTTGCGATGTCAAACTGGACTGAGCTCGACGTGTGGGAATACATCATGTGCGAGAAGATTCCGGTCGTCCCGCTCTACTTCGCAAAGCAAAGACCGATCGTGCGTCGAAATGGCGCGACGATCATGATCGACGACAAACGATTGCCGCTTCTGTCTGGCGAGACGCCGCAAATGCGGATGATCCGTTTCCGCACGCTGGGCTGCTATCCGTTGAGCGGGGCTATTGAATCCGACGCGACGACGATCGAAGACATCGTCGCGGAGATGCAGACTGCGACGGTGTCGGAGCGCCAGGGGCGCTTGATTGATGCCGATGAAGCCGCTTCGATGGAGAAAAAGAAGCGGGAAGGCTACTTTTGATGCTTGTCAAAGCGATAACGGAGTCTGTCCAGGCCAAGCCGAAGGATCAGCTGCGATTCATCACGTGCGGTTCGGTGGATGACGGGAAGTCGACGCTGATCGGCCGGCTGCTGCACGACAGCAAGATGATCTACCATGATCAGATGACGGCGCTGGAACGGGACAGCGCCAAGCACGGCACGACCGGCCGTGAGATCGATTTCGCGCTGCTCGTCGACGGGCTTGAGGCCGAACGAGAGCAGGGCATCACGATCGATGTGGCCTATCGTTTCTTTGCGACGGAACGGCGCTCGTTCATGGTGGCCGATACGCCCGGCCACGAGCAGTATACTCGCAACATGGCAACGGGCGCCTCGAATGCCCAGCTCGCTATCATCCTCATCGATGCCCGCAAAGGCGTGCTGGTCCAAACCAAGCGCCACTCGTTCATCTGTTCGCTCCTTGGTATCCGCCATCTCGTCCTGGCGGTGAACAAGATCGACCTCGTCCACTACAGCAAAGAGACCTTTGATCGGATCGTCGCCGACTATGTGGCCTTTGCCAGCGATCTTGGCTTCGAATCGATCGTTCCGATCCCGATCTCTGCCAGGCACGGCGACAATGTCGTCGACCGCTCCGGCAACACCCACTGGTACGATGGTCCCTGCCTGCTCGGCCAGTTGGAGAGTATTGATATCCGGTGCGACAGCTCCGGGCAGGCCTTCCGCTTTCCGGTACAGTGGGTAAACCGGCCGGACCTGGATTTCCGCGGCTACGCCGGGTCCGTGGCCTCGGGAAGCATCTCGGTGGGGGACGACATCGTCGTCGCAGCGTCTGGACGGACCACGCGCGTCAGGCGGATTGTGACGCAGGGCGGCGATCTGTCCTGCGCCGAGGCCGGCGATGCAATCACGATCACTATTGAAGACGAAATCGATATCGGCCGTGGCGATCTCCTGGCACGTCCGAACGAGCGGCCGGAGCTCGCCGATCAATTCGCCGCTCATCTGATCTGGATGGATGAGGACCAGCTCGTTGTCGGGCGCAATTACATTCTGCGCATTGGATCGCAGACCACAGCCGGTAGCATTAGCGCGATCAATCATCGGATCGACGTCAATACACGGGAGCACCTGTCAGCCGGGACTCTTGGCCTTAACGAGATCGGCTTTTGCAATATCTCAACCACCCGGCCTGCGGCGTTCGATCCTTACGAGGCCAATCGCAAGACCGGATCATTTATCGTCATCGACCGGTATACAAACCGTACGGTCGCGGCCGGGATGATCGCATGCCCACTGCGGCGGGCGACCAACATCGCTTGGCAACCCGTTGCAGTGGGACGCAAGGAGCGGGCCGACCTCAAGAACCAGAAGCCTTGCATCATTTGGTTCACCGGCCTGTCAGGCGCGGGAAAATCGACGATTGCCAACATCGTCGATCAAAAGCTGTTCGCAATGTCCCGGCATGCCATGCTGCTGGATGGGGACAACCTGCGGCACGGATTAAATGCGGACCTCGGCTTCTCCGAGGCGGACCGCATGGAAAACATTCGGCGTGCCGGGGAAGCTGCCAAGCTGATGGCGGACAGTGGCTTGATCGTAATTTGTTCGTTCATATCGCCCCACAGGGCCGAACGAGACATGGTACGCAGTCTGGTCGGCAAGGAGGAGTTTGTCGAAGTCTTTGTCGATACGCCGATCGAAGAATGCGCGCGTCGCGACCCTAAAGGTCTTTATTCAAAGGCGAAGTCCGGTAAGATCAAGAACTTCACCGGCATCGATGCGTCCTATGAAGCGCCGATAAGACCCGAAATTCATCTCAGGACCATGGAGCAGACACCTGAGCAAATGGCCCAGGCCGTGATCGATGTGTTGATGGCTCGCGCAATTCTTGGCGGTTAGTGTTCGTCAAACCTGTCACCGCGCATCGCACCATCGATAGCAGGAGATGCCTCCCACTAACCTGCTGGCCCGGCCACGGCGACTCGGGTTAAGCACAGGCATCAATCGGACTCAGGCTCCAAAGGAACAAAATGGTTGCGTCCACACGTCGATTGCCCGCTTCTGGTTATGTGCTCGAAATCGACGGTCAATTGAAAACCGAATTCGCGACCAGGGATGGGGCCTTCGCAGGAGCCCAGGAGCTCAAGAAGCGCCGTCCCATGCTCCAGGTCAGAATCTATGACGCCAGGACAAAGGCCAGAGAGGAAGTCCGACTTCCAGTAGCTTGAAGTTTCGCTTGACGCCGTTTCCCGCGCGTCCGACTAGCGTCATGCCGAGGGCTCTCGTAACCGAGCTGCCGGCGTCTCGGACATCCAGCTTCGATCTCTCGCGCACGATGAAGAAGGGCAACTCGTTCCTACGGGTCTAGCCGCATCCGGCGCAATTGTTTGCCAGTACATTGACTTGGGAAGCAGGAGCAGCCTGTCCCGACGCTCGGGCGCTAGGCCTACCCTCCGGCGCACTGCCTTCAGTTTGGGCCGTATCCCTCACGTGCGCGCGAGAGCTTCAAAGGGCCGTCTGCGGGGCTGGCTGTGAACATGTCTGCACGAGGCGGGCCGGCAGGGGCAAAGAGAAAGCCGCGGGAGAGGCTCGCGACGCCGGTCTCCCCCACACCCAATTCATGCCGGACCGCTCACCTCCTCAATGAGCCTGCAGCTTGCTGGCGTCAGTTCTCGTGGGGAAAAACTCGACCCAAGGCCGCTAACGGCCCCAGCGAGGGGGTAGACGCTAAGGGCGAGGCTATCGCTGGCTCGATTTCCGGCATTTTCGACGCTCTGTTTTGAGCTTGAGCGACACCGGCCTCGAGCCGGACGCCGGATCGAGAGTGCGCTCGACATTTGGCAGATCTAGCAGAGGAGCCAACCGAGCAGAATGGCTCGAGGGAGCTATCCGTCGAGCCTCATGACTGCTGCCAGGCTCGTCGAGCCGAAACACCGTTGAGCTGCTCCGCGATCGAATTGAGCATTCGAGCTCCACGACGGCGCACCGCCGGCGGCGGCACTCTGGATCAGCCATCAACCACGGCACGCCCGCCGGGATGATCGACTGCCGGGACGATCCTGATGTCAAATGATGAAAACTCCGAGCTCGCTTGCCGCAAATCACATCGTTCAGCCGCTCGAGTTGGCTTATCGCTCCTTTTGGAGGTGCACGTCAGAAAAAATTCACACGAGAAGAGTTCGGGAGAGGGTTGAAACGCACCTAACGTCAAGTTGTACGATCTGAAAATGGACGGCAAAGGTCGTCAACGTCCCGAATTCTCCAACGAGTGACAGTATGCGAATGTCCCAAGTCTCAGGCTCACGCAGGATCAGGCTCATCAGCAACGGAACGCATCATGTCCGTCAGGCGCGGATCGATATCCGCACGCGATGGACCCGATGTGCACGTTCGTCCGAACCTCAACGTTCGCTTGAATGCACGGGTTTGGCGTAAACCGATCGACGCCTAGCTAGCAATGCGACGGCGCTCAAATCCTTGCATGCATGATGTGGTGGGCTGCTGGCGATGCTTGCCCGCGCCTATGGTGTTTCTCCCAGCAGCAGATGAATCGAGAAAGCCTGCGCCCAAGGGGGGGAGGTCGCATCATCGCGCTTCAGATCCATCGACGAATACGGTTTAAGGGGAATTGGTGTGACTAGACAACGCTCTCTGCTGACGCCTGGTCCATTGTCGCTGTCGCTGGCGGTCAGGAGCCAGATGCTGCTCGACCTCGCATCGCGCGATGGTGAGTTCAAGGAAGTGACCGCCCGCATGAGGCGGCTGATGCTCAATCTGCTGGGAGGTGCCAAGGACTATTCGGTGGTCCCCATTCAGGGGGGCGGGTCCTTTGCAATGGAAGCCGCGCTCTCTTCATTCGTGTCCAGGAACGACAAGCCGCTCGTTTGCATAAACGGCATCTATGGCGAGCGCATTTTCAAGATTCTGCGGCTGTGGGGCGTCGAAGCGCTGAAGCTTGTCAAGCGAGCGACCGAGCCCCTGGACCCCCAGGAAGTTGCCGAGCAGCTGAGCCGAAATCCCGGCGTTACTCACCTATGTCTTGTGCATTGCGAGACAACAACCGGAATCGTCAATCCGCTTGACGCGATCATAGAGGAGGCGAGGCGGCGTGGTGTGAAGACGATCGTCGACGGCATGAGCTCTTTTGGCGCGATTGACATCGACCTAAGCCGTGGTGGACCGGATGTCCTGGTCACATCGAGCAATAAGTGCATCGAAGGGCCGCCAGGAGTAGCTTTTGTCATCGCGTCTCGCGAGCTGCTGGAAAAAGCGGTTCAAGAACCAAGGTCATTTGTGCTCGACGTGAGAGACCAATGGCTCTCGCTCGAGCGTACCGGAGAGTGGCGATCGACCCCACCCACCCACATCGTTCAGGCAACAACGAAGGCTTTGGAGATTCTGGAGGGGGAGGGCATTGATGCCAGGCGCCGCAGGTATGAGAAGGTCAGAGACGATCTCGTCCAAGAACTCGAAGGGGTAGTGTCTCCGCTGCTATCCGCCGAATTGCAGTCTCCGGTCTGCGTCGCGTTCAGCGCGCCGTCCGGAATCGCGGATCAGGCAGGCTTCGATGGGCTATATCGTCACTTGGCGGCCCACAATCTTTATATCTACTCGAAGCTGCATCTTGCGACGCGGAGTTTTCGGGTCGGCTGCATTGGCGAGATCCAGCCCAGTTGGATCGAGCAGTTGGGGTGCGCCTTTCGTACATATTTTCGGTCCGGCCCGGCTTCATCCATGGGGACGCCGTCAACCCGCCAGGCCTGCGAGCGTGGGGTCGAGATGTCATCGTCCTTCGCAAAGGACTCGCAGCTGCCGTTCTCTGCCGAAACTGCTGTTCTGCACGCCGGCTACCGACGCGATCCGGTGACGAAAGCTGTCGCAGTGCCGATCTATCAGAACACGGCTTACGAACTTGATGGCGATCTGAATCACATTGCGGACGTCTATAACGTCAAGGCTGATGGATTCACCTATACGAGGATCATCAACCCGACGACCCGCGCGCTGGAAAGAAGGTATGCCGCGGTCGACATGGGAAGCGACTCGCTCGCCGTCGCATCAGGTCAAGCGGCAACCTTTCTTGCCATCGTCAACCTGTCAAGCGGCGAGGTGGGGGACAATATCGTCGCCTCACCGTATCTCTATGGCAACACGTGGAATCTGCTCCATAACACGCTGAAGCGTCTTGGTATCAGCGTCAGAACGGCAGACCCCCGAAGGCCCGAGACCTTCGAACGTGCCATCGATGATCGCACGATCTGCCTGTTCGGAGAGGTGATTTCAAATCCTTGCCTGATTCCGCTTCCGGTCAAACAGCTGGCTGAGATCGGCCGAAAGCACGGCGTTCCCTTGGTGGTGGATAATACGACGACCCCGCTGGTATGTCGGCCGTCAGATCTCGGTGTTGCGATTACAACCTACTCCGCTACGAAATACATATGCGGCCATGGCACAACGCTGGGCGGTCTGATCGTTGACAACGGCAAGTTCAGCTACCGCGGCGCCTCTCGCTTTCCCTTGTTCAACAGTCCTGACGAGGCGCATGGCGGGATCATCTGGCGCAACGCGCTGCAAGATGTCGACGATCTCGGAAAAAGCGAGGTTCTCTTGAAGGCTCGCATGACCTGGTTGCGCGATACTGGCGCGGCCATTGGCCCCTTTGCGAGCTTTCAGCTGATCCAAGGCCTTGAAACGCTGCCCCTTCGCATGAAGCAGCACTGCGCAAACGCCAGGATCGTGGCCGACGTTCTTAAGGAGCATCCAAAAGTGCGCCGCGTCTTCTACCCGGGGCTGTTCGAGGGAGCCGATCGGGAAACTGTCGACCAGACACTCAATCCCGCATACGGACACGGCGCGATGGTCATGTTCGAAGTTGAGGACGAGCAGGCCGGGCGGAAATTCATCCAGAATGTCGACCTGATGTATCACGTCTCGAATGTCGGGGACGCCCGTACGCTCGTAACGCATCCTGTTTCGACCACCCACACCACTGTTCCGCGGGAGAAGCGCGAAGCCGCCGGCATATTTGGCGGCTCGATCCGACTTTGCGTGGGCATCGAAGATGTCGACGACATCGTGCGCGATCTGGACAGGGCGCTTTCCGCAATCTGACAACTTGTAAGGCGATCAGGAGGAGGTTCTCATGAATCAGGCAGACGCTTGGAAACTGAGGTCGTCTCGTTATGAGGCTGTTCAGTTCAGCCGGGAGATCAATAAGCAATTGTCCGAGCTGAGGCCGGACAATGTGATGGGAGCGATCTACATCGCCAAGGATTACGCTGTAATTGCCGCTTGCACGCTCGCGACGCTCTGCGTCTCCTGGTGGCTGTACCCGCTCGCCGTTCTTCTGATCGGTGCCTACCAGCGCGGCCTGACGACGATCGCTCATGATGCGGCTCACCGTACGCTCGCGAAGAACACGACCTGGAACTACGTCCTCGGCATTCTGTTCGCGGCCTATCCCCTGTTCCAGCGCCACTGGGCCTACCGGATCTCGCACGTCTATCTGCATCATCCGTATCTCGGCGACCCGGAGAAGGATCCCGACCTGAAGTTCTTCATGGCCAATGGTGTTTACGACGTCCAGCCTCCTGAGCGGTACGCCTTCAATATCATCTGGAAGCCGATATTTGGTGGCGCGACACTGGCCTACCTGAAGTATCTCTGGACCAACCGGTTTTCGATCACAGATTCCGAGGACCAGAGCCGGTCAAGCATAGTTGTCGACAAGTATGGCTTTTACCTCTTCTGGATCGGCATCCTGGCCGGATCATACGCTCTTGGGCTGCTCCACATCGTGATCCTGTTTTGGATCGTCCCCTATCTCACAACGTTTCAGGTTCTTGGCTGGTTTGTCGAGCTCGCCGAGCACTCGCCGATGTGCGAGAGCGAAACGAAGAACGTCTATCTAACCAGGAATCGGAAAGGCAATTTCCTGGAGCGGGCGATCCTTGGACAAAACCTGGACGAGTATCACCTCGAGCATCACCTCTCGCCGGGTATCCCATTCTGGCTGTTGCACAAGGCCCAGAAGATCCGGATGCAGGATCCGGGTTACGCAAAGGTTGCCGCGAGCTGGGGAGGGCTCTTCGTCAAGGGGCCGCAAGGTCAACCCAGTGTCATAACTCAGTTGAAGGAGCGAAATCGACGCTTGTATGAGCAATCGCTCGCCGATGCCCATGCGAAGGGGCACGTGGCGTGACATTGCAACCCTCAGACAAAGCTCGCGCCGTGGTCGGCGTCACCTCAAACCGTCTTTTGGTTGATGGTGTGCATCGCGACTGGCTACGGCAAAAATACCTCAAGGCCCTCCGTCACCATGCGGGCGTGGCATGCGTCATATTGCCGACGATCGACGCGGAAGATGCGAGGCTAGAGGTCGGCCTGGCGATCATGGGCGCGCTCGACGGTCTGGTTTTGACAGGGGATGAATCGAATATTGACCCTGCCGTCCTGAAGGCGCCTGCATCACTTCCGCCGGCTGACCAACAGGACGTTGATGGCGGAGTCCGTGACCGCCCGCGGGACCGGCTCTCTGCGGTAGCGATTGGGAGCGCCATCGCGCTCGGAATGCCGATCTTGGGCATCTGCCGCGGGCTTCAGGAGCTCAACGTCTATTTCGGCGGCACTCTCCATCCATCGCTTGCCGAGTGGAGACTGGGAAGTGGCCTGATGCATGCCGAGAAACCAGATCGTCCAAGAGACCGTCAGTACGATGCCGCGCACAGCGTGAGGATATCTCCTGATGGTGCGCTCTTTCCGATCGTGCGCGCCATCGAAGCGCAAGTGAACTCCCTGCATAATCAAGGCATAGAGCTGCTTGCCGCCGCACTGAGGCGCGAGGCATGGGCGCCTGACGGACTGGTCGAAGCGGCTTCGGTCATCGGCGCGCCGACGTTGCAAATCGGTGTGCAATGGCACCCCGAATGGCACGCCTCAACTGATCTCCTGAGCCAGCGACTGTTCACGGCTTTTGGAGAGGCGTGTGTTGCGTACTGCCAAACAAAGAAACATTAGAGGCGGATTGTGACGTTTCAAACCAAGCGCGGTCCGCCCAGGTCGAAAGGTGAGTCTTCCGGAACTGATGGACAAGCGTGGTCCGGGGGGCGGGCCACGCCGCCCCGCCCGCAGAGGACGGGCGGGCGATTGACAAGACGCTTCGCTCTGGGAGTTCTCTTTGTGGCGCTCTATGTCGTCCTGAGCGCGGCAGGCGAAGTTTATGCGGCATCTTATTTTCAGAGGGCGGATGCGTTCGTCGCTCTCCTCGTGTCCTTTGCCGCGGTCTGTCTGACATTCAATCTGCTGGCAGGTCACGAGAGAGGAACGGCACGGGTTGCGAAGTCGACGCTCCTGGTGTTTGTGTCGCTCAATGTCGTGACCGCGATCAGTTGGATCGGGTTGTTTATCGGCCTGAAATACACCGAACCGGCGATCGTCGTCGCGTTCATGGTGGCGCTAGGACCCGCCGCGACGGTGTGGTTAAACGCGCTGATCAGGCGCCAGGGCGGCCCTCCAGCATCCGATATCGTCGTGAGCGTGACGATCGCGGCAGTTGGAAGTTACATGATATGGATCTCGGCAACCGGCAACGCTGGCGTGGAGTGGGGAACTCGATCGTCCTTCGGCATCGGCTTGGCAATCGTGGCCGGCCTATCGCTCGCTCTTACAAATATACTCGTCAAGCTGCTATTCGACCGCGGATTTTCGGGTCGACAGGTGCTGGCGCATCGTTTTTACGGAACGATCCTTTTGCTGCTGGGATTGGTCGACCATTCCTCCATCGTGCTCGAGATCTCGCAGCATTGGCTTGCAATCGCGACGATTGGGCTATCCACGATCATCGTTCCATTGCTCTTGTTCCAGGAGGGTATCCGCCGTGTCGAGCCCTTCACGGTCAACATGGTCCTGTCCACCGCTCCTGTCATCACGTTTCTGTTCCAATACTTCGATTCTCGTATCGTGCCTTCGCCGCATACGTTCGTTGGAAATGTTCTCATCACGGCTGTTGCCGTCGGCAACGTCTGTTTGCAGTACCGGAGGTCCGCATGAACGAGCGAAACTGTGTAATCGTCGACGCATATTCGACCGGCCGCTTCTTGCCGGAAGAGTTCAAGCGGTATGGAATTTCAACAGTGCATGTGATGTCGGCTGCACAGATTCCGTCGATCTTTCAATCGCATTTCAATGCTAATCTGTATGATGAAGTCATTCGCCCGCCCGAGCGCATGGGGTACGACGAGATCGTTGAATATCATCTTCGGGCTCTCCAGGGCAGGGAGCTGGAGTTCGTCATAGCGGGGTGCGAGACAGGAGTTGAGCTGGCCGATTCGATCTCGGAGCGGCTGGGCTTGCCTTCAAATGGCACCGCCCTTTCGGCCGCCCGACGGGACAAATCGCGCCTGTCTGAAGCGTTGGCCTCAGCAGGCGTGCGATCGATCAGACAAGTGGTGTCCGACAATGCTGAAGTGATCGCAAGATGGAAGCGTCAAGAGACCTTCGATGAGCTTGTGATCAAGCCGCTGAACAGCACAGGCACGGAGGACGTGTTCTTTTGCTCGACGGATGCCGATATTCAGCGCGCTGTAACCGCGATCGTCGGTAAGACGAACCGTGTCGGGACGCTCAATCAATTGGCGCTTGGACAGGAGAAAATCAACGGCCAGCAATATACCGTAAATGCCGTCTCGATCGACGGCGAGACCTTCGTCACGGAGGCCTGGACCTATGACACTGTTCCTATTGAGGGCGCGTCTTCGGTCTGCTCACTCGAGCGGTTATTGGGAGGTAAGGAGCCAATCGTTCTTGAACTATCCGACTACCTTGAACGTGCGCTGCGGGCGCTTCGGATCACCGACGGACCTGCTCATGCCGAGATCATCGTCGATGATCGGGGGCCGGTTCTGGTCGACTTCGGAGCGAGGCTGCAAGGAACCATGTCGGCAAAAGCCAGGACGATGGCGTTGGGCCATAACCATTTGACGCTCACCGCGTGGCGTTACGCAGATCCCAAAGGCTTTGCTGGGTATATGAGGCGACGCGGGGTTTACAAGCGGCAGGCTCATGCACTGTGCGTCTCGCTGATTTCCGACATGGGCGGTGTTGTTGCCGGCTATCCCGGACTCGATGCGATCGGCAACCTGCCGAGCTTCGCGGATGCCATTGCGTTCGTTCCGATAGGGCAAAACCTGGTTCCGACGATCGACTTGGCGTCGACGCCAGGCATTGTGTATCTCGTGAACAACGATCTGATACAGCTTGAGGAAGATTATCGCCAACTGCGTGCGATGCGGATGGACCAAGTGTTCGATTTGGTGCCGCAGGAAGCGAACCAATGACCGGCATCTGCGACAGTTGCACGAATTCAGCCGCTGCGGCGATGATCGGTGTGAGCGACTTCGATGGCATCCTTCGAGGCAAACACGTCCTGGGTGAAGATCTTTCCGTCGGGAATAAGGTCATCAAGTTCTCCGAAGCGGTGCTCGCGTGGGATTGTTCGGACCGCGTCATTCCGGCGGGCTTCACGCAAGAGCCGCAGTCAGTATTTGGGGACGCCGATCTGCGCGTTCTGTCCGGCACCGGCCGTTCGGTGTCTTATGCCGGCGATCAATATCTCTATCTGGCTGAGTTTGCGGGCGCACATGAGAGCGTCTGCCCGCGCGGTATTCTGCGTAAAGTCCTACAAAGGGTTGCCGACCGCGGATACAGCTGCAGCGCCGGGTTCGAGTTTGAGTTTATGCTGTTCAAGGAGAACGCCGACATAATTCAAGACAAGCCGTTCGGCCAATGGGCTCCTTTGACGCGGGGCCCATTCGGCTACTCGATTGCGCGGTCTGTCGCGCACAGGGAGCTGTTCGGTGAGATCCTGGCGCTTTGTGAAAAGTCCAGAATCCCTCTCAGCGGGCTGCACTTTGAAACGGGACCAGGCGTGATTGAAGCGTCACTTCGTCATTGTGATGCCCTGGAAGCGGCCGATCGAGCAATCATATTCAAGTCGATGATAAAAGCCTGGGCGCAGACGCGAGGCATGATGGCTACATTCATGGCCAAGGTTTCAGAGAATTGGCCGGGCCAGTCCGGCCATATTCACGTCTCGATGTCCGCAGATGGTCAGAATGTGTTTTACGATAGTGAGGCGTTTCGCAACGTCTCGAAGCTCATGAGGCAATTCATCGGCGGACAATTGAAATACATGAATGATTTCTGTGTGCTCGCTGTGCCGAATTTCAATAGCTACAAGAGATTGGTACCTGGTTGTTGGGCACCAATCTATCCGAGCTGGGGAATCGACAACCGCTCCTGCGCGGTACGCGTCATTCCGGGAGACCCGTCTGCACATCGTCTCGAATACAGGCTGCCCGGTGCAGACCTGAACCCATATCTTGCCCTCGCATGTGCCATCGGTTCCGGCATATTGGGTATCGAGACAAATGCGGCGCTCCCGGCTTCGATCGTCGGTGATGCAAGTGCGGAGGCCTGCCTTCCATCTGGGAGGCTGCCTCAAAGCCTGGCAGAGGCAACATATCGGTTTGCACAGTCTCCGGCAGCCAATGATGTCTTCGGTGAAAGGTTTGTTGAAGCGTTTTCTTGCTCCCGCCGTTGGGAATGGGAGGCCGTTCAACATCGGGTCACAGACTTTGAACGCCGGCGGTATTTCGAGATCATTTAGCCAGCTTGAGCTGTACAGACCGGCGCCTTCCAAGCATCAACTGATCGGCCGGTTTCAATAAGTCATCCATGCTCTCATTTAGCAGCGGGCGGACGAGCGCTCCAATTGGTGAGTTGCTCCTCCTCCTTGGGAGGAAGGGCTCCCGCGTCTTGCGGCCGATGAAGGTGTCCGGCGCTGACACTCTAAGTAATTCCGCAGCCCGCGAGATCAGCTCACAAACGCGCCCTGTTACGTAATCTTGGAAAGCCTCATGGTGCACGCGCGAAGCGCGATCGGTGTCGGCCATGGCCGCGCTTATTGCTTCGGCAGCGGGCGCGCGCTCGGTCTCCCAGCCGACGGCGTGACGCAGTACAATGCGCCGATGCATCCTATGTTGTTAACGGAACTAAGGCTTTGTTGCTCTTATCGTCCGCTCGACCTCATCGGCCAGTGTCCGATGATGAGCTGCCAGCTTGGCGAATAGCTCTTTCTTAGTCGGACTGGTCGCCAGCTTGCTGATTAGCTCACACTCTTCCGCCTCGATCCGAAGTTTTTCCAAGTGCGCCTGCATGTCCTTCATGGAAGGCCTCCCCGCAAGAGGCGGGGATCATCTCATGGGGAACCTGGCGGGAACAAGCTAGGATAACAGATGGCGACCGATGGAAAATGATGGGCTGAGCACATCCCGTTCGTCTAATCCGAACTAGGACACGCCAAGAATCAAACCAGGACACGGGGCCTGGATACGGATAGCGCTCTACTCGTGCTCGTTGTGGTAAGGAACGCCCTGCGACACATTAGAGGCCGGTGAAAAACCGGACAGACAGGCGAGCCAATATCTGCGATCCTCTCCGACATTTCAGGACGGAACAATTTTGGGGAGTTTCCAATGCCCGCGTGGTCCGCAGCGGACGAACAGCGACTACTGCAATTGGTTCGAGAAACAGGCCTCACGCAGCGCGAGATCGCTCAGAAGCTCGGGCGGACTGAGGCAGCGGTGAGCGGGCGATTGATCCTTATAAGGAAGCGCGCCGCGGAGAGGGCGGATTAACCCCAAGTGCGGAGCCAATTTTTGTAAGGATTCAACGCAACGCCGCCCGCTTAAAATACATGCGAGCGGCGCTTGCTCTAGCCCCAGGAAGGTTGTTGGCAAAATCCTGATGCATACACTTTGGCACAAAATGCAAATCGCGCGCATACCTAAGAATGGTTAACGCGTCCGTAAGAATACGGGAAAAGTGGAAAAGCTCGGTTCCCTCGCTCGGCCCGCCTCTTGTGCGCCAATTAGGATACGCTCACAGAGAGCCAGCTCATCCTGCGAACACGGTCAGGCTCGACCATATCGACCAGGTGGCGTGAGGCTTTCTCAGCTTCGCTGCAATGTCGTTCGTCGTTCCCCGTCGGCGGCCTTCTCATCCAATAAGGCGATCCTTTGGCTTAACGTCGACTCGGCCTCGGCGGGTAATCCCCTTGCTGGTTACGCCGCAGGCTCGTGGATCATTCCCGTTGCGAGCCCGTGAGCAGCTTGGGCTTTTCCTTGTAACCCGACGAACTCCAGGTTTTCGATACCAAAGTCGGTGAACGCCTGAACGCCATCTTCGCCGACGCCATAGACCCAGATCAAGCCGTCCTCGATCTGCATTTCGATGGCAATGTCGCTAACCCAGTCTTCGTCTTCACCAAGAGGCCTTCGCCGGTGAGATATACTTCGTCAAACGATAGGCAGCTTCATCGGCACCCACAATACAGTTTCACACCCATTCGTGAGGACCGGCACACGGCTCATCAAGCTGCTTGAGGCCAAAAGAAGAGGCCGTCAAGCGGCCTGCGTTGGTTCTACACAACATCGAGCGGATGACGACCGTTACCAGATTTCGCTGGCCGTGGCGGGCTTCGCGCCTGAGAACATCTCGATCACGCCGATCAGTCACCATCGAGGGCAGTAAGCCTGAAAAAGGCGAGCGCCAGTTCCTCCATCGCAGCATTTCAACCCGCAATTTCAAGCGCCAATTCAGCCTTGCGGACTATGTGCAGAAGCTCGAAGCCAAGGCGGCTTCTCGCATGTTGAGAGTCGGATGCATCAGCGATTGAATTCCCCAACTTCGGGTAGGCGTTCGTGATCAGCTTTCAATGACGACCACGACTTCCACCTCGCAGCCTTGCGCCATCGGCGCCCTGGTCATGCCTCCCTGCATCTGGGCCACCATCAGATTGATCAGGCGGGTTCCCAAACCGCTCTTCGCCTCGGTGGGGCATCCGATTCCATCGTCCCTCACCGTGATCACGACCTTTTCGTTTCTCTTCCGGACGTCGACTTCCACGACGCCCGGGCGCCCCTCCGGAAACGCGTACTTGAACGCGTTTGTCACCAGCTCGTTGACGATCAAACCGACGGATGCGGCCTGCGAGCTCTTGACGGCGATTTCGTCGCAGGACACCCGTATCGCGATCGGGCGCACTCCCCGGTGCACATCCGAAAGGCTCCCGCACAACGCCTCAAGATAAGCGGGGAGGTCGACCGAGCTGTTGACCGGCGTGTCGCGCAGGCGATCATGAACCTTCGCGACAACCTCAATCCGCGCCAGCGCGGAGGTGATCGCTGCCTGCACGGCGGGACTAGGGTCCGATCGCGCCTGCAGACGGAGGATCGACATGATCGTCGCGAGGTCGTTCCTGGTCCGGTGCGACAACTCCATCATGAGAACGTCCGCGTAGGCCTTTGCCTCCGAGTGCTTCTGGAGTGCCGTGCGCAGGGCTTCCGTTACCCCTGCAAGACATAGCCCGCTTGCGAGAAAGATCAGGAGCGGCGCGATAGCGGCGCTCGGAGGCGGAGGGATAAAGTATCGCGCCGCCAGTGCCGCGCTCGCGCCGGTGGCGAGAAAGCCTGAGCCGCGATCGAAGATGACTGAGGCCAGGAAAATGGCCGGGATGAACAGCATCAGCGGATCGGGTCTCAACTGATCGTCCAGCAGAAGCTTGGCGACAAATGCCAACCCGACAAGCCCGAGGCTCAAGAGGTACCGCACCCACAGGGGGTATCTGGGCGTGACGGACATGAAGCGAAGCAGGAGCCGGTCCATGGAAAGCAACGAACCGGCTTGTCGGCGCGTTCCTGTCGCTTGCTTCAAGCGCTTCGGCCGGCGCGCGGACTGCTGAGCCTAAACCGAAGTGAGGTGCTCTGAGCCTGTCCCTCTTCTGGTCCTGAGGAACGATTCAACAAAGCGTGAGTTCGTCCCGAAAGAACCGAACAAAAATCCAAGAGGGTAATTCCATGACGCGATCAGTGGAGGAGCTGAGGGGGGAGTGCGAGCGAAGCCGTGCCGAGTTCGCGGCGACGGTCGATAGGTTGAGGGAGCGGATATCGGATACCGCTGACGACCTCCGTCACAAGGTCTCGCCCCAACACATCAAGTCGGAAGTCTCCGATTACATCAGCAACAAGACCCAGAGTTGGATTGAGGCGCTGAAGCAACAAGCCATGGACAATCCGATGCAGGCGGTCGCTGCGGGCACTGCGGTCGCAATCCCGCTGATGCGCCTGGCGCGCGATTTTCCACTACCACTCCTGATGATCGGGGCTGGCCTTGCCCTGACCTCGAAGACGGTGCGCGAGCGGGCCGCAGCAGCTGCCGCACCGGTGATGGAGAAGGCGGGAGAGACGCTGGATCAGCCCGCCGACCGAGTGGACGCGCCGAGCAGCGACATGAGAGATCGGCTGAATTTGGCTCAGAGTCAGGCCAGCGACATGGCCAGCGATGCGCAAGATGCCGCTGCCGGCCTGGCCGACGATCTTGGCAAGCGGGCGGCGCAGGCCGCCGGCACTGTCGGCGATACGCTCAAGAGCGGCATGGATGCCATCAAGGGGAGAGAACGTCGTCATGCCCACCCGGATCGGTTGCCTTGCTCGCGTCCTCAAGTATGGTCGCGACCGCTCCGATAGCCCGGACCACGTCGATATCTTTGCTAAGATCTGTCCCGCAACGTCCACTTGCTACCGGGCCCGGCGAGTCGCTGGCTACAACCCTCGAGCACGCAGGAACTAACCGGGTCTCGCTCCGTTGGGGCTCGCTTTCCGGGATTTTGAGACAATGGCGAAGGACGATGAACTTTGGTACGGGCCGCCCGGTGAAAGCGCGGTTCATATCTGCGTCGATATGCAGTAATGTTCGCTGAAGCCACCGACTGGAAGATGCCCTGGCTCCCGCGTGTCCTCCCGAATATCCTCGCCGCAACAGCTGCTCGTCCCGAGAAAAGCTTGTTCACTCGCTTTATTCCTGCCCGCAAGCCGGGCCAGGGCGCGTGTACGTGGCGGCACTACTACGGGGATCGATGACAATCGACATCATCGGGCCAGATGGTGGAATTGGTACCCGACCTCGCGAAGTTCGCTCCCGCGGCCCGCAACTTCGACAAACATGTTTGGTCGCCGTGGACAGGCCGCGATCTTCACCAGCAGCTATGCAGCGATGGCATCGACACGGTCATCATCACTGGCAGAGAGACGGATGTGTGCGTGCTGGCGACCATGCTTGGCGCTATCGAGGGTGTCCAACGGGACCAGCGCATAACGCAACTCCACGCAAAACCAAGAGCCAAGTTTGGCTTGGGTACGTCAAGTCGAGTTGCTACAGCTTGCCGGCCCACCGTCGCATAACCAATCCGCAGCGAGGCCCCGTTGTGGGGTCCTACGGGGCCTCGCCTTGCACGGTAGGGGTTCTCAGCCTGGAGAGAGCTGAGACCCCAAGTGAAACTGTCTTCGGCAATCCCGTCAAGGGGCAGGAAAAACGGCTCTTTTGCTTTCCAAAGTTCACACGGGTTATTTCCGGAACCGGCGTCGTTTGCATTATCCGAGCAATAGGGCAGGCAATTTTTATTCCGTATTCCTTCAGCCCTAAAACGACGACCGCTGCCTCTCGGTGGACAGCGGTTCGGGCGATCCGGCCTGGCGCCAGCATGATCCGGATGCTGGGGCCTTTTTGTGAATAGGAACGAAGCGCATGCCGCGGCATCGGCCGCCTGTTCGGTGCCGCACCGCTACTGGCACTGAGACGCCCAGCCTCACACTGGCCCCAGCTTCGCAGTTGGGGCTCTTTCTTTTCGGCCAACAGGTCTTTGCCGACTTGGATTCGCTTGGCGTCGGATCGGCCTCAGCTACCTTCTCGCTGGGGCCGTTTCCTTCCGGGAACAAGCAGTAGCCCGCGAAGTTATCTCTGCACGATGGAGTGGGACTACTTAACGGCTTCGGTGCTCCCCAGTGCGCCGGGGCCGTTCGTTTCTAAGGTGGGACCATGTCGGAAGAAGGCCGCGATTGGACCCTCATTATCGTTTTTCTCAGCATTGCCGGCGCAGTGCTGTTGTTTGACCTTATCTTCTAGCCCCTCTGTTGTCCATTCGAGGACTAGCCAATACGTCTTTGCCGGCTTCGTGGACTTATAGTAGGTGCCGCTTACGCGCTTCTGAGCCGGTCACGATCGACGGCGCATTCAATCCCGGCCTTCCATTCAGCGGGTGCGCCGCTCGATAAAGGGGCGACCCGCTCGCCAGGTCGCGAACCAGGCGGGGCCCGCTTTAGTTGGAAGCAGTGCGCCTGTGAAGCCGGGCTTCATTAAACCCGCTCGCGCGCCTGCGGAGCAAGGCTCACTTGGGGAACCACCTGCACGAGATCAATACGATGGCTAGCGTATCCAGCTCCATATTAACGGCGGGCGCCGGAAAGCTTTTCCCGACTGGAGGAAGCGCAGAAGTCAAGCCGCTCGTTTCATTGCTCACAAGACGCCGAAACTGCAGCCGATGCTGATGGGCCAAAGGTTTGATCACCATTGTGGATTGCAAGAGTTTAGAGGGCTTCGTCATACAGCTGCTATAAGATCATCATGCGTGAGTACGAGCGGCTTTTGGTCCCTTGAGCTTGAGAACATGGCCGCGGGCCTGACCCGGGCCACAAGCGCGGCTACGCGGAGAAGACCGCCGCAATTTTCGACCGTTAGGTAAAGGATATTGTTGGATCAGGTGTTCCGCCGCAAGCTCCCTGAAGGAGATGCTGGGAAAGAGCGATGTTGATCTGCCGATCAAGGAGCTGCCGAAGGAAAGCCTCCGGTGGTCTGACGTCGCTCTCCCTCCCGAATAGGCGCCGCCGTTCTAGGCTTGCCAGATCGTCTTCGCGTCACGTCAGCATGGATCTCACCCTCTCTGGTCAACGAGTTACTTGAACTCGGCCCGGACGGTTCTAATTCAATGTATGGCCGAACCGAGCTTCGGCTAATTGGAGCATAATAAGAGGCAAGCGCGTAAGCGCTTAAGAAGTTGAGGAAAGGGACATGAGAAAGCTTGCTTTTGCAGTCGTCGCGGCGGCAACGCTGCTCATTGGAACGGTTGCGCCGGCTTCGGCCCATTGGCGTCACCATGGTTGGGGCGGTCCGGGTATTGGCCCCGGGCTTGCTCTCGGGCTGTTCGCTGGAACATTAGCGGCCGCCACCGCACCCCCGGTCTATTATGGACCGGTCTACGGCCCGCCACCCTACTACTACGGCCGCCCGTATCGGGTCGTCCGCTACTATCGGCCGGTTTATCCCTACTGGTACGGCTGGTGACGAGGAGAAGGCGCGGTTCCGGCCGGGCCTTCTGTCAATTCCCGCGATACGTCGCTCGCTGCGCGAGAGGAAACTCTCGCGCGTGAATTCATTTGCTCCCGCAAAAAGCGTGCTTCGCGCGCTCGGGGTATGTCGAGGGCGACGGCATGTGCTGGGTCGGTATCCCGTCGCCGGCGGCGGATTGCGACCTATCGCAGGATTCGGTCCGCCGGCGGCTTGCCTGGCTCGAGGAGATCGGCGCGATTGACCGCACTTGACGAGAACGGCCGCCGCAATGGCGATGGCCGCGGCAAGCGCACCACGGATCCGATCCAGCTGCCGGTCGATGCCGGTATCGCGGCGATCGAGGCGCGTGCTGCCGGTCGTGACGTCGACGAAAGCCAAGTAAACTCAACGGCGATTAGCCCTAGCTGCTAGCAAGGGCTAAAATCCAGTCCCGAAACGATTGGGACTGCGCTAGCCCTCGGCCAACGCTGGCAGCTGTGCGACCACCTAATCTCTGAACCTGAACCGGAAGATCCCCATAAATCCCCTCGGGGCGATTTCCGGAGATCACAAAACGATCGAAGAAGGCGAGACGGTCGAGTTCGCAGCGGCATTCCAAAGCTATGTCGACCATCCGGTCATGCGGCGACTTTTGCAGCGAAGTAGAAAATGTTTCTGGCCTGGTTCAGCGCTGGATATAAACGCGACTGTCGGGACGACGTTGCGGACCTTTGCGCTCGCCAGTGTCCGACGGCGTTAAACACCGTTTGATGAACGCACGAAACCGGCCTTACCGACAGCGCACCTAGCTATTCTGTCGGCGGGACCGGTTTGGAAGCATCAACCACCACTTCCGGCAACGCAAATGATCCGCGCATTTGGATTGATACATCAGCGCAGGTTACCGCGCGATCATCCAATACGAGCACGTCTTACCGCTGCTTTACGCGCGGATGGTTCGATCCGTTGGAGGGATAAAGCTGATGGGATTCGTAGAACGAAACAGCGTTGGTTGGATGGTTTGTCTGTGAGCAACCGGCGCCGATGGTGACCGAGCAGATCGTCGACGACCCGGCGGTGATTGGATTTCTTAATCCGCCGGCTCCGGTGCCGTCCTCCTGCTACCGAACTCGGCTTGAAACGGGCCTTTTGACGAGCTCGGCACATGGGCCGCGGCTCAAGGTAGTGATCGCGGCGAATGCGAACGTCCAGGACGATTCGGATCTCGCGAACCGAAATTCGCCGCGCAGATCCTCTGGTCCAGCACATGATCGCGGTCGTCGGCCTCTCCGACGCACAAGTGGACCAGCTGCTAGTTCGGGCAAACGCCCTGTCTGACTGGGTCGCGGAACGAAAGCTAAATTGACTAATTTGAAGGTAGAAGCTCGATTACTCTCCGCGTCGATGTGATTGACTACCTAGTTCAGAAGCGCGAAGCTCGCTGTCAGGGCGTTCGCGGGATTGTTTTCAATCATGAAGATGCTTACGGAATACTTGGAACGCGCCGTTGAGTTCGAGAAGTTAGCGGTCACTGAGCAGAATGGAGCGTTCAAGGCAGAGCTGTTAAAGCAAGCCTCGGCATACCGACATCTGGCAGAGATGCGTGCGGCGAAATATGGTTTGCCGAAACCAAGCCCTCCAGAAATCAAGTGAGACTACCTACGCTGGAGCCCATTAAAAAGGCCGGAAACGACGAAGCCGCCGACCATGCTGCGCTCGCCATAAAGGCGCTTCGCAAGGCAGCGACCGGACAGCCCGCCGTGCAGCTTGCGCGCCAGCTTTTTCGCGGCCTGCCTCGTAACGCCGCAAGACTTCGCCAGCGCCTTCAGGACCCCGGCTCTTGCTCCCGAAGACCCGGGGCATATTCTCGATCAGTTTGGAGCGGTCCCGGCCGGCACCTCGCTGGGGCCGTTTCGCTTCGGGGAACAAGCAGCAGTCCAACGACGTTGAGTAGCCACGTGGGACTACTTGCCGGCCTCAGCAGTCTAAGCTGGGGCCTTTTTTGTCAGGGGACGGTTTTCGCGAGTTGTAAACAGCTTCGCCAAAATCTCAGCCTGCTCTTTTGTCAGCTTCTCGGCGAACGCCCCGTTCTTTTCTATCTGAGCCGGCCCTTTGAGTTCGCTATCGTAGACCATCCAGCCGTTGCCACCCTGCCGAACGAGGAAACGTCCCCGCATCGGGCGTCCAATAAATTCCATCTGCAACCACCATCTGCGAAATACGAGCTTCGTCGATTAGCTCGAAGGATGGAGCGTCGGCATTGAACTATGTGAATCGTGACGATCAACTTTGGACAAGCACCACCTGGCTTCCGCGGCGAACTGAAAACGGCCTCAACCAGGGGGCCGCCAACCCGAGCGATACGGGTTTTTCCTCCAGCAGTCGGGGGGCGCCTGAACAAGCTGGGCGGTGAGCCGACTCGGTGCCAAGCGCGTTCCTATCAACGAGGACCAGGATCATCGGAGATACGAGCATAAAATTGGACAGACGGCCAAAATCGAATCTGCAATCATCTTTGGCATCTGATGAGGAAATGATTCGGAGAAGCCATGCCGGTATGGTCGCACGAGGACGAGCTGAGGTTATTGCAGTTGGCGCGAGAAACCGATCTGACGCAGCGCGAGATTGGTCAGAAGCTCGGGCGTTCGGAGTCGGCCGTAAACCTACGTCTAGCCATGCTAAGGAAGCGTGCCGCCGGGAATAAATAGGGCAACGTGAAACGGGAACCAGGCGGCCAACTGTGGGTTTTGGCGTGCAGGTAATCATGGCAACTCGCATCGGCGCGCGCCTCACTGCGCTGCTGCAAATGATTCGATGACGGACGTCACGCATTTGACTCCAGGTGGCTTCTATTGGGTCCTTGTGCGCTCAAGCACGAAGCGTCCCGAGTGGCAGCCGGCGCGTTGCGCTACTTGCCAAGGCGACGGCGTGAAGTGGGACTTCATCGGCTTCAATAGCGACGTCGGTCATCATTTCGTCGAGGTCGTCGACATCGGCCCAGAACTATCATCCTAAACGCTCGTGTTAAAATGCCCAGGAAGACTAGCGACAGCCCTGCTATCGATCCGCTGCGCGGATTCCCCATTTCTGTACAACCGTTGCGGCCCTGTCCCTTCTGCGGCGGTTCGGAAGTTTGGATCCATAGCGACATCGACCCAAAATTTGTAGTCTGCAAGGAATGTTCAGCTTTCGGTCCCAATGCGCCGACCGTTAGGCAGGCGGCCGAGCGTTGGAACAAACGAACCACCCCCTAAGGCCGAAGAACCGCGGAAGCGATTACTCGGACCATTTCTTTTCGGAACAAAGTTGCAACCGCGGCGTTTTGCGACCGCTTGGTTTGAGTGGTTTCCTTGCCCCAGCTTGTATCCCTCGCTGGGGCCTCTTTGTGCGCATCAGACAGGCCGTCCGAAATAGGAGTGGCCCCGACAACCTTGGGGGCCTGCGGAGGCCGATGTCGGGGCCACTTGCCAGTCCCGCGTCGGGATTTGGCCCCAGAATGATTCTACAAGTTTCTAGACCTCGCAAGCAGGATCCCCGCTGTCTCTGCGAAGGTCTTTGCTTGGCTGCAGCATCGTCACGAAAGTTCAGCTTTCGCGGTACCCAAGGTGCTGGGGCCTTTTCTATACGGCGTAGGAACGAACGTGGCCGAGTCTTGTTTATCGGACGCTCAGATGCCGCCACTGCCCCCCGACTGCATCTGGGCATCAGTAGTGGCCCCAGCCAGTCCCCTCGCTGGGGCCGTCTCTTTAGAGGAGCAAGGTCGACAACTGAAGCGGCCTTACTCCCCATTTTCTCGATGTGCCTTGATTTCTGCGCGCGCGCTGGCGCTGTCCTGGATGGATTTCCGCAGATCTGCCAGCTGCGCGTCCCGCTGATCGGCGAGCGTTTTTCGTTGTATGCGCAACGCTTGACTTTCGGCGATAGCAAGCTGGGAGCGCGCGAACAGTGGATCGATCATCGGCAAGCTGTACTACAGCGCCTAAGTTCCGGCCCTGTCTTAGGATACGTCCGATTTTCTATCGTTGATCCCGTATCTGCTTTCCTCTTGGGGAAAGGGCTCATGGGATTTTCGGCCCGCAAACGTATCCGGCACTGGATCATTGAGGAGTTTGAGCGAGTGCTCGATTAGCTCGCGTGCCTGACCGGCGAGCTTTTCAAACCACATTTGGTCAGGACGATAGTTGCGCTGTTCGGCCATAGCCGCGCTCCCTGTTGTGCAGGCGGGAGCGCTATCGGTCTCTTAGCCACCGACGCCTACGGGCAGAGCCTCGGTCGGTGATGAGGGTAAACTACCTAAGGACGTATTGAACTTAATGCTTGGGTCGAAACGGCAAATGCCGCGCGTTTGTAGGCGGCCTTACCTCAGTTGGTCCGCCTACTTTAGCGCACAGCGCGGCCAAGCGGTATAAGACTAGGCCGCGCACGTACATTTGAGGCGCGGCCCTAGTGCGCAATGAGAGCGGTCAGCAACAGCACTGCAATAAGCAAGGAACCGCCGAAAATCGCGATAGCGAGACAGACACGCGCCGGGATCGAATAGGGATCGAAATGGGGCTGTTCAAGCATGGCGCTCTCTTAAGCCTGCAGGCGGGGAGCGCGATCGGTCTCTCAGCCACCGGCGCCTACGGGCAGAGCCTTGGCCGGGATGTTTAGACAATGCTCCGGATAGCTAGAGGTTGCAAGGAACCTCTCAGCCTACTTGCGCAGCAGCACAACCGACAACTCAGGCGAACAGGTCTTTGCCCGGCTGCAGCATCCTCACGAACGTCCCCGCTCCTTGGTGTACTGTAAGCCGGCCCAGTACTCGGCCGGCGTCGCCTTTGTCCTGGTAGATCATCGGATAGTTGATCGTCTCAATGTAGATCCGGTCGTCCTGGATCGGTTCAAAGGCGCGGGCGTGCTCCATGATCCGGCGGGCAGCCTTTCTCCGGGTCCGCCCAGCGCCGGTCTTCCTTTCATCTTCATCGTCGAATTCCATCCCGCCTTTGTGCAGCATAGATGTGAGGGGTGTGAATCTGGCTTTCGGCGGGACGGTGGCTATCAAACGTCGCGCCGCAGGGACAGCGCATCAGCGACGACGGCAGTTGAGAAGGCAGCTTTTCGCCGCGGTCCCACATGGCCTGCTTGCGCGCGATCCAATCGCGATGATCGCGCCAGGCCTGGAAATTCGCTTTGGTTAGGGGCGGCAGCAACTCGCCCCATGCCACTTCGAACGCCGCGCGCGCTTCTTGAAAGGTCGCGGCCGGGCCTCCGCTCGACCGGTCGCAGCCCGGATGAAAGCCGCATTCCATTCCCACTGATCGGCATGGTTCGGTGCGCCGGTGCGCAGCCCGATTGAGCCAACGACGACGTCGCTATAGAGGATGTTCCATTTCTGCCCGGCTGCGGCTCTGTCGCGCCGACGCGTGAGCTCGGTCACGTCGCATCTCCGGTCGGGAAGCGCCGCCACAGCTGCAGCAGCTCCGCGGCCGGCCGCTTGCCCGCCGTACTGCACTTCACGTAGCGCAGGCGACCGGCGAGATCGCGCACATTGGTTGTCGGAACGTGGCGCAGCGCGGCTAGGCGCGACCGCGCGCGGTGTCTTGCACCGCGAGCAATTGATTTCGAGCCACGGATAGCCGGCTTGATGGCCTGGTCGATCGACGGCGATGCGTCGACCGGGCCCGCCGTCGGCGCAGATCTTTTTGTTCCAGCTCTGGCAGAGCAGATCGTCGGCCTCGCAGATGAGCGCCTCGCCGGCGGCGCAATCCATTTAAACTTAGCCGTGCCGCACCGCTACCCGACTTCGATAGGTATACGTCTCGCCCAAGGTTCGGAATGTCCCAAGTCTACGAGATGTTTGAAACCCTTGACGGACTGGGCACTCGGAAGCCGCCTGAGGCGTCGGGCTCCTCCTCCGGCTCATCGGGCAGCGGCAGTTTGGCTTCCGACGAATTGGCTAGCTGATACGAGGAACAACCTGTTGGTTTCGTGGTTCTTTTGGCGCCGCCGGCCCGAGTGTCGCTGGGCGCCTCATGGCCCAGCTAAGCCAGGAGACACGGCGGCTCGTACCATTTTGCTCCGTGGAGGATTTGGATATGAAAACGACCCGTATTGTCGCTTGGCAGCCGATCAGCCTTACTCGCCTCGGTGGGGTCTCGCAGCTGCATCTTCCGTCTGGCCGCTCCTTAGAACTTAAGAGCGGCGATGGCTTCTGAGGGAGGGCAAGTCATGTCAATCAAGTCAGCCCTCCCTGCCATCCATTCGGAAGCCGGGTTGTCTCGGTATCTGCAAGAGATCCGAAGCTTCCCGCTGCTCGATGCATCCGAAGAAGTGATGTATGCAAGGCGGCTTCGGGATTCTGGGGATCGCGAAGCTGCCTACCGTCTGGTGACGAGCCATCTGCGATTGGCCGCCAAGATCGCGCTGAAATATCGGCGCTATGGATTGCCCATCGCCGACCTCATCTCGGAAGCCAACGTCGGATTAATGCTGGCCGTCAAGCGGTTCGACCCTGAGAAGGGATTTCGCCTGGCGACCTATGCCGCTTGGTGGATCAAGGCGTCCGTGCAGGAGTTCGTCCTGAGATCGTGGTCACTCATCAAGCTCGGCACAACGGCGGCACAAAAAAAGCTGTTCTTCAACCTTCGAAAGTTGAAGAGACGCCTTGGTGCGCCGGATGATGGCGAGCTTTCGCCGGAGCAGGTGAAGCAGATCTCTGAACATCTTCAGGTTAGGGAAAGTGACGTCGTCGAGATGAACGGGCGGATCCGTGGCGATATGACGCTGAACGTTCAGCTCAGTGACGAAGAAGGCGAGCAATGGCAAGACAGGCTCGCCGATTCATCTCCTGATCCTGAGACCCAGCTTGTGGAGACCGGAGACCGTGAACGGCAGAAGGCCGCACTCTCGGAGGCGCTGAGTGCGCTCTCTCCGCGAGAACGCACCATCGTCGAGGCCCGTTACATGGCGGAAGAGCAAAGCACGCTTGACGATCTTGCCAATACCTTCGGGATTTCTCGTGAGCGTATCCGCCAGATCGAACAGCGTGCGTTGAAGCGCATCAAGACGATGATGTGCGTACGCCTTCCGGATCTTGAGGCTGCTTCAGCAAGCGCATACTAGAAGCAGAACACAAAAGACCGCTGGCCGGCTGCTGATCGATGAATCAGCAGCCGGTGCAGATGTCAAGCACGATGGCTTCGGCCGAGAAATCACGGTCCTTGCGGCCACCGGACTTTGTTCTTGCCTGGGGGCTGGCCGCTTTGATCACTGACAAGCTGCTTATCGACGGCGTCGGAGCTTCGCACTGCGCGCGATAAATCCGCTTCTTTCGCCTGCAGCGAGACCACCATCCCGAGTAGAGCAGCAAGTACCATTAAGCTCCGCATCTCTGGTTACCCTCCTTTCGACGATGCTCAAATTTGCCGCGCAGAGTTGTTCTGAAGCCGAGACAACGTCTCGGTTTGACGGTTTCAATTCTCAAGGTGCGCTGAGCGTTTCCGGACGCAGGAGAATGCTCTCCGGTTACGAGCCGCGAGCAATATCGACGATCCGGCTTTCGCCGCAAAAATTTTCTTCCAACCTCTTGAAAGTAGAACCCTCGCTCCTAGGTGGATTTTTGCCCGGGGGCCGTTATGGACCCGGTTTTGGACATCGCTGAACCTACCCAAGGAGGATGTGCATGCATTTCCGTCCCTTGCACGATCGCGTGCTCGTGCGACGTCTCGACGCCGAAGAGAAAACCGCCGGCGGCATCATCATTCCAGACACAGCAAAGGAGAAGCCGCAGCAAGGCGAGATCGTCGCCACTGGCCCCGGTGCACGCAACGAACAAGGCCAGCTCATTCAACTCGACGTCAAGCCCGGTGACCACGTCCTGTTCGGAAAGTGGTCCGGTACAGAGGTCAAGATCGACGGCGAGGAATTCCTGATCATGAAGGAGAGCGACCTTCTGGGTGTCATCGACAAGGCAGGCGCCGTCAAGAAGGCAGCGTAGGGCGCTGACAGTCATAAGAGGAAAGCTGACAGTCATAGAGGAAAGGAGAGATCAAAATGGCTGCCAAGGACGTGAAGTTCGCAACCGAGGCCCGAGAGCGCATGCTGCGGGGCGTCGACACACTGGCAAACGCGGTGAAGGTCACACTCGGTCCGAAGGGGCGTAACGTCGTGATCGAGAAATCGTTCGGTGCGCCGCGCATCACTAAAGATGGCGTGACCGTCGCCAAAGAGATCGAACTGGAGGACAAGTTCGAGAACATGGGTGCGCAGATGGTGCGCGAGGTCGCCTCGAAGACGAGCGATGCCGCCGGTGACGGCACCACAACGGCGACCGTGCTTGCCCAGGCCATCTTCAAGGAAGGCAGCAAGTCCGTCGCCGCTGGCATGAACCCGATGGACCTGAAGCGGGGGATTGACCTCGCCGTCGAGGCCATCGTGACCGATCTGAAATCCCACGCCAAGAAAATCACCGCCAATGACGAGATCGCCCAGGTCGGCACAATCTCCGCCAATGGTGATACCGAGATTGGCCGCTTCCTGGCCGACGCCATGAACAAGGTCGGTAATGAAGGCGTGATCACCGTCGAGGAGGCCAAGAGCCTGCACACCGAGCTCGAAGTGGTCGAGGGCATGCAGTTCGACCGCGGCTACATCTCGCCCTACTTCGTCACGAACCCCGAGAAGATGCGCGTCGAACTCGAGGATCCCTATGTTCTGATTCACGAGAAGAAGCTGTCCGGCTTGCAGACCATGCTGCCGCTGTTGGAGCAGATCGTCCAGTCCGGTAAGCCGCTCCTGATCATCGCGGAGGACATCGAAGGTGAAGCGCTTGCGACATTGGTCGTCAACAGACTGCGCGGCGGACTGAAGGTCGCGGCCGTCAAGGCGCCGGGCTTCGGCGACCGTCGCAAGGCCATGCTGGAGGACATCGCGATCCTGACCGGCGGCAATGTCATCAGCGAGGACCTCGGCATCAAGCTGGAAAACGTCACAGTGAAGATGCTCGGGCGCGCCAAGAAGGTCGTCATTGACAAGGACAACACCACCATTGTCGAGGGCGCGGGCGCCAAGAAGGATATCGAGGCGCGCGCCCAGCAAATCAGGCTCCAAATCGAGGAAACGACATCGGACTACGATCGCGAAAAGCTGCAAGAGCGCCTCGCCAAGCTCGCCGGAGGCGTCGCAGTGATCCGTGTGGGTGGTGCGACGGAGGTCGAAGTCAAGGAACGCAAAGACCGTGTCGACGACGCGATGCATGCTACTCGAGCGGCGGTGGAGGAGGGGATTCTCCCCGGAGGCGGGGTTGCCCTCCTGCGTGCCCTCGAAGCGCTCAACGGCATCAAGACCGCGAACGCCGACCAGAAGGCCGGCATCGACATCGTTCGTCGCGCCATCCGGATGCCGGCTCGGCAGATCGTGCAGAACGCCGGCGAAGACGGCTCACTGGTTGTTGGCAAGCTTCTGGAGCACCAGAGTTACAATTGGGGCTTCAACGCGGCAACTGGCGAGTACGAGGATCTGGTGAAAGCCGGTGTGATCGATCCCGCAAAGGTCGTGCGCACCGCCTTGCAGGACGCTGCGTCGGTGGCCTCGCTGCTGATCACCACCGAGGCACTCGTGGCCGAGAAGCCGAAGAAGGCTGAACCAACTCCGGCCGCTCCCGCCATGGACTTCTGAACGAGAGAGCCCGGCCGATCAAGGCCGGGCTCCACCGATGAGAGGAGAGAAGACCGCTTCCAAAGATGGAGTGTCCCATGAACAAGTCTAATCGTCGTCGGCTCAGGATGAGGCAGGACACGATCCATTGGTTCATGTTCTCCCTGAGTTTTGTCACCATTGCCTGGATCTGTTTTCGAACGATGGGAGGAGTATAGATGCTGAGCTATCACCATACGTTCTCCGCCCGGACGGAGACCAACCGCAATCTGCGGCGAGGCCTGCTTGCTTTAGCAGGGGCCGGCGCAATGTCCCTGGCGGCCTTCGGTGCTTACGGCGTGGAAAGCCCGCGGGGAGCCGAGGCCACACAGGGTACCTTCACTGGATTGCCACTGCCGCCAATCCCGTATCTCGACACGATGCCGTGGCTGAAGTGGCAGCCCGCGGCGGCAACGATGAAGATCGACATCTTGCTGCCGCCGACCTCTGCGCCGACCGGCATCTGGCCGCAACCGTCGCCCCATCCCGCGGGACTGGCGGCAACAAGCTGAACCTCAGAGAGCGGCCCGCGAAGGCCGCTCCCTACCTTACGCAATCTCGTCAAGAGCGGCACTCATGTCAGGGCTGAGTTCGGCGAGGCATTCCGTGCGCGGGAACTCCGATGCAACCTCAAGCAACAGTTGAGCTTACCGTCCGCGACTTCCTCATCCGAGGTTGTCTGAAGGTGATCGGTCACTACGAGCGCCTGCTCTCAACCGCGAGGAGCGAGCAAGAGCGCCAGCTCTATCAAGCCCGGATTGAGCGAGAGCAGCAAGTAATGGATGATCTACGCCAGAGTGCTCTTGCGGATCGCGTGGCCGCCTAGTCACTGAGCCGCCAAGGGAGCCTCTTGAAGAAAAATGCGCATGCTCCTCTTGAACTCACGGACGTTAGTTCTAATTCGTTTCTCGACCGCGACTGCGGGTGTCGAGCGCCAGGCCGGGCTCGGCACGAGGCTGGACCGGGGTGTTCGACGATTATCGAAACTCCGATCCTGCCTTGCTTCGTATCCATATTGCTCTTTGGAGGACTTGGCTATGAGGACACTTGATTTTACGCCACTGTGGCGCACCAGCGTCGGCTTCGATCACTTAGCTGGCCTCATCGACGGCATGTCGCGCCGGCCGAATGAGGATAGCTATCCGCCATACAATATCGAGCGGGCCGGTGAGGATCACTATCGAATCACGCTGGCCGTAGCAGGTTTCGGCGCTAGTGACATCTCCGTGATGGCGGAGCAAAATGCGCTCACGATCGAAGGCAAGAAGTCCGACGGGGCTGCGCGCCGGTATCTCTACCAAGGTATTCCGGCGCGACCGTTCCGGAGAGTCTTCAGTCTGGCCGAGTACGTCCAGGTCAAGCAGGCATCCTTCCGGGACGGTCTCTTGACCATTGATCTCGTTCGAGAGATTCCGGAGACGATGAAGCCGCGCAAGATCCAGATCGGTGCAACGGCTGCTTCGTCGCAAATTGAGCGGAAGAAGGCAGCTTAGGTAGCTTCGATCCGTGGACCGGCGATGTCATCGGACGTTCCTGACCGATCTCATCTCAACGTGGGTGGCGCATCGACTACGCCGCCACCCAAATCACGAGCACCATCCCCTGGAAAGGAGTGAACAGGGAGGCGAGCCATGACTAACGTAAAAATCGACGGCGGTGATCTGCACCCATTCTTCCACCCCGCCGCTCACTACACTTCTCCGGCGGAAGTCCTGAATGACATGGAGCTCTCGACGCCTGAGAAGCGAATCATCCTGTCCTCGTGGGCGTCGGATATGTACGCCGTGGAATCCTGTCCCGGCATGCGGGAGGTCCCCGGAATGGGCCACGCTGTGAAGTTGGCCGACATACTGGCAGCGTTGCGGCTACTCGACAGAGACGACGATGATGATCCGCCCGGTGGCGGTGGCGTCCCCATGCGGCTGCGGCGGCCCTGGGCCGCCGCACAGCGGAGGTCTCTGCGATGATCACGGGCGCTGTCCTAGGCATCGTGCTGCTCGGCCACGCCGCGGCGTTGTGGGCAATTCCGATCGTAGCATTGCAACGGGCGCGTCTGCCGCTGACTGGCGATTCCAAGGACAATTGAAATGTTAGGACGTCGAACAATATTGGCATGGCTCCTGCTTGTTGTGCTCTGCGTGTCTCATCCGGCAGTAGCTCAAGTGCCAGACCTGAAGACAGGTGGTTCTGTGCCAACATTGGCGCCGGTAGTTCGACAGGTGACACCCGCGGTCGTTAATATTTCCGTGCACGGCCGTATTCGTGAGGACAATCCGCTTTACCGCGACCCGTTCTTTCGTGAGTTTTTCGACATTCCCAAGCAGGTCGAGAAGGAAATCAATTCGACCGGTTCGGGAGTCATCGTCGATGCCAGGCGCGGCTATGTGTTGACCAACAATCATGTTGTCGAAGGCGCCTCGGTCGTTCGGATTACGACCAAGGACGGCCGGCAGCTATCTGCGAAGGTAATCGGGCGCGACCCGCCGACTGACGTTGCAGTGCTGCAGATCCAAGACCCTGCCGGCCTTCAGGCGCTTCCTTTCGGCGACAGTGATGCGCTTGAGGTCGGGGATTTCGTGCTCGCGATCGGCAATCCCTTTGGACTCGGCCAGACTGTCACGTCCGGCCTGGTCAGTGCGCTGGGTCGCACTGGCTTGAGCAAGGAAGGCTTTGAGGACTTCATCCAGACCGACGCTGCGATCAATCCGGGAAATTCCGGCGGCGCATTGGTGAATCTCCGCGGCGAATTGGTCGGCATCAACTCCGCGATCATTTCGCCGGGCGGAGGGAATGTCGGGATCGGTTTTGCAATTCCCGCGAATATGGCCCGGATCGTTATGGAGCAGATTGTAGATAAGGGACACGTTGAGCGAGGCCGCATTGGCGTTTCACTGCGCGAACTCCAACCGTCGACCAAACAAGGGCGCAACGAAGGCGCGGTGATCGCAGAGGTCGCGGCAGACTCTCCGGCTGCAAGGGCCGGCTTGCGGAAGGACGATATTGTTGTCATGGCAGACGACCGTCGGATCCGCAGCGCGTCGCAACTTCGTAACAAGATCGGCCTGGCGCGTGTCGGTCAAGATGTGAAGCTCACCATCGTGCGGGGGGGTCAAACCAGTTCCGCCGTCGTGAAAGTTGCTCCGCCCGTCCAGGCAAGCAGCACATCCACTCGCCTGCTGCATTGATGTAAAAGGTTCAAGAGTCGACTGCCAAATTCATGCTCTGGCAGACGTATTGACTCAAAAGCCCAGCCCCTCTGCTTTTAGGGCAGCCATCTAACTTGCTCAACTTTGTAACTCTTGTCACCGCCTGGGGTCTGGACGGCTACGACTGAGCCTTTGGACCTGCCTATCAACGCCCGTGCGAGCGGGGAACTGAACGAGATCTTGCCTTTTGCCGGGTCGGCTTCCGGCTCGCCAACGATTTGGCAAATTCGCTCCTCGCCCGTATCCTGGTCCGTCAGCGTGACCGTCGCGCCGAATTTGATGGTCTCGCCGGAGAGCTTTGACACATCGATGATTTCTGCACGTGCAAGCTTGCTTTCTAACTCGGCGATGCGAGCTTCGTTGAGCCTTTGCTCGCCCAACGCAGCCTGATATTCCGAATTCTCAATAAGGTTGGGCTCGTCGGCAATCGCTTGCTGAATGCGCTCGGCAAGATGAGGCCGCTTGATTCTAGTGCGGTCGGCCAGTTCGTCGTTAAGGGTGGCATGACCGGCCGCAGTCATGGGGAGGGTTGGCATCAATTCGGACCGCCTTGTGAGAGCACCGCCCAGAGCCGAGAGCGGCCGCGGTCGCCTGCCGGGCCTACCTATCTCGGTACTATGGGCTGGCAACTATGCTGGCCTTTACCTGTTCCAAGGAGCGCCCGGTCCAAGGAGCCCGGCAAGGGAACGGAACTTGGGTTGTCGCAGGTCTACGGGTTTGCCGTGCGAATACTCTTGCCCCGATCGACCAGTGCAGTTGTATGAGGCGAAGATCGCCAATTGGGCACTCCTTGCATGGGCGCACGGTGCTGTGGACGACGACGCGAGCGTGCTCGAAACGACACGGAACATGCTTGACGATCTCGGATACCAGGCGATTGCGGCTGATAATCTGGATGCCGCGCTGTCGACCCTTTCTGATCAAGCAAGCGATGTGGCGATTATTGATCTCGCGATGCCCGGCATTTCTGGACTCAACGTCGGACTTGAGCTTCAACGGCAGCAGCCGGGCTTGCCGATCGTGTACTGCAGTGGCTATCCAGATCTCATCGAAAAGCCTAGCAAACACATGAACGGCAGTCTGCTCCTCAGCAAGCAGTTTTTCTCCCAGGAACTCTCAGCCAAGCTGGAAGCGATGCTACGCACCAGCCGTCTGCTTGACTCGGACGCAGCGCCAAATCCGCGCGGACTCAATCAATACCGGTCCGCACCATAGCGCGCGCCAGCTCGAGCTCGCTGATAGCCTGGCGCAGCGAACGGCGGGCCGCGCTCTTATCTCCATTCGCACAGGCGACCTTCAGTTCCTCGATGTGTTGAGCCGCGATCTTTGCATGCGCAACAACATCCGCAGCGCCTGCAAAACTGGATTTCCGCTTTGTGTCCATGGTCGGGCACACCCCCGCCCGCTCTTATTGGAAATAGGACGGGAGCGGAGACCGCTCCCATCGATTTGTGTCATTTCGAGTTGATCGCAATACGCTTCACCTTGGATTCTGCTTGCGGCAGCTTTGGCATGGTGACAGTCAGAACTCCGTTCTTGAACGCAGCAGAGATCTTGTCCTGGTCCACGTCTTCGATCGGGATGCGCCGTTCAAATCTGCCGTAGTACCGCTCGCTGAACCTGCGATCCTTGTCCTCCGTCTCAGTCTTCTTCTCTCCCTTGATCGAGAGAACGCCATTGGCGAGCTCGATCTGGACGTCTTTCTCGTCGAGACCTGGCAACTCCGCCGTGACTTTCACGTCCTGGTTACTCTCGTTGACCTCGATGCTCGGCCAATTCATCGACTGCTCGAGAAAGCTGCCGCCAAATGGCGCGACATCGAAGCCGCGGAAGGCGTCATCGAATAGCCGGTTCATCTCCCGGTGCAGGGTTAGAACCGGATTGTAGTTTTCGGAGCGACGGGTGGTCAGATCACGACCGCGGCCCCAGGGGGTCAGATCGGGGATAGCCATGGATTTTCTCCTTTCTTTGTTCCAATCGCGACGCGACAAAGCCTCGCCGCAAAATTCGATCGTGAGCAGGCGGTGTTACGCCGCATGCTTGTTCTCATCTTTCTGGTGATCAGCACCTGTGTTGATCGCAATCTGGCGCGGCTTCATCGCCTCGGGAACCTCCCGAACCAGATCGATCTTGAGCATGCCATTCTCGAACGAGGCGCTCTTCACTTGCACGTACTCGGCCAGATTGAAGATCTGACGGAACTGGCGCGCAGAGATGCCTTGATAGAGATATTGATGGCCGCTTTTGTCGGCCTTGCGACCCTCAACGGTCAGTGTGTTCTGCCCGGCCGTGATGGAGACCGTGTCAGGCGGGAAGCCGGCAAGAGCCAGCGTGATTTGGTAGTGGTCCTCACCGACACGTTCGATGTCGTAGGGCGGGTAATTGTCCGCGCCGGTCCATCGGCCGGAGTCCGCGAGAAGGTCGAACTGACGATCGAATCCAACCGTCGATCGCCACAGGGGAGCGAGATCAAGCGTGGTCATAGCCATATCCTCCTTTGAGCAACATGGATAAGAGCACCCCGGACACTTGCCGGGTGCCTGCACGCGCCCCGTAGCAGGCGCCCGATTGTGCCGTGCAATTACTGCGTGGCTACCCATAAAATTAGAAGGGGGGCGTATCGTTTCAAGGCCTTCCAGGCACTTGCGAAAGCGGCAGTGCCGCACCCATGTTTTTGTCGGATCCGGCTGAGGCGAATGTGGAAGAACTTCCTGCCGTCCTGCTGCGCCTCGGCCGGTTCCTCCAAAGGTACTCGCCAACGAAAGTGACCATGGCAGCAGTCCAAAACGACGTGATCGACACGGCGCTTCTGGAATCATTTTTCGGGAGTGACCCGCCGTGCTTCGCCGCGCTCGGCGTCACCATCGGATCTCCTGGCCGGTTTGGTATGTCGCGCGCGCAGCTCCTGGAGATGAAACTCCCACCTTCGGTCGCGGCTGAGCGGAAGACCGCGACAAATGGCCCTGGTGTCGGACAGTCACGAGAGCCGCGCATCGTGAGATCTCGGAACGAAAACTCCTGCCGGGGGGCATAGCGCTGCGCCGGCGGAGCCATGTCGGTCGAGCCGGCAGAAATCTAAGAGTAATAGGCGATCATCAACCGGTTCTGTCATCGCGCCGTTCGGTTTGACAGCAACTTAAAAGGCTAGCGATCACCGATGCCGGAAAGGCGACAATCAATAATGCGCCAAGCATGATGCCGACGTTCGGCGCAACATCGAGAGCATCGTGCGCGCCGATCGCTAATGCTGCTGCTGCGCCCACGGTATTGAATACTCAAGATGCATCGGGCGTCCACTCCGTTCTCCATCACAACGCGTTTGCGTGAGCAACTGTGAGTGGCTGGTCTATGAGCGCTTGCTTTAGCGATTCTAAAGCTCTCCACGGATCATGCCGATAATCTCCACAGCGTTTCGCCGGGGCCGATCTCGGCAGACCCGCGACGAATGGAAAGTCGCGCGGGCGGCTTGGGGGACCACCCGCGCTAGTCTGGGTGGAAGCTTGGCCATCTCTGGGGGGCGCGATACATGAGGGCCAAGCCGTATTCCTCCGAGCAACTCGCGTGCCAGACGGGCGCGCGCAGCGTCCTCACGGGGCAAACATAAGCTCATGAAGCGCGGCGCCAGGTCGAAGCCATGAAAAACGTGCGGGCGGCGGGAGATCCGCCCGCACGAGTTGCGCTACGAAGCGGCTTGGGCCTCAGGAGGTCGTGATTGAGCAACCAAGCCGTGCATCACTCAGCAACCGGCGTGCCAGACTGTGAAGAACCGACGAGAGACCAAAAAGTTGTGCTTTTTCACGCCGCGCCAGCCAACTCCTCGGGCGGCTTCCGAACATGAATGTCGGTAACCTGACGCGGTCGTACGAGATCGGAGGGCAGTACCCAATGCTATCGTGCACAACGATCGCATCGGGTCACCGTTCAGCCTTTGCAACTGCTCCTCTTCGATCGGGCAGTTGAGCATTGCGGCCGTTGCGCTGCTATTGATCAGGGTTAGTTTCATGGCTTCCGTCGGGCGGCCACGGCAAACGCGCGAGTTAAATGGCTGAACCTTCGTCCTTGTCGTATTCCTTGAAGATCGACGACCGTCACAGTTCATCTTGGTGCGGCCGAACCTCCGGCCAGAGGGTGCGAGTGGAGGGGTACCCGGACACGGCCTCGCGTCAGTCGCTTCCCACCCACCGGTGTGCTGCTGGTTGCGGATCAATCAGTCTCCTTGTCCGGTGCGTTGCCGCCGGCTGCACGCTTCGCGCTCTTGGTCGATTTCCTGCCCACTTTCCCGCCCGCGGTCCTGAGTTTGGGCGAAGAATCGTCATCATCACTCATGCCGCTCTGTACGCTCCTGTCTTGCATGCCTTTGCGAGCCCTGGCGTCGGTGGCGAGGCTTTGCGCAATGACGGAGTATGCGAGGAAAGCCGAAATGCCGCATGCGATTACAGAGGTCTTCGCTAATTTCATCCATGTCTCCTGGATCGAATTGCTTGCGAGGGAGCGATTTTGGCTTAATGCGGCTGCGCCGTTCGCTTCGCGTTGAGGGGTACGAACGGCGCAATACTCACGATGACGCCGAACCAGCTCTGTCATTTGGTTGTGTGACGTCCCGATCCGATGCTTCGCGTCTTCAGGATCTGCTGACGGTTTCCAGGCTACGCCCTGACGTGGCGTGAGGTTCAAGCGATTTCTGCAGTTTGACTATCAGTCCGCCGTTCCCGGGGCCGTTTTTTATGTGGTATCAGGCTGCTCTTCCGGGATCGTGCAGGTCTGGGCCTGTCGCTCAAGGAGCTTGACGAAAGCGTCTTTTAGCGCGCTGGCTAATAGGCCTAATTTCTCTGGCAACGTGGATTTTCGTTGGTCTGGGCAATGGCGAGCTGCTCATGCTCGGAATTCGAAACCGTCCAACGGAAGATGGGGCCATCGGAGAGGCAGATTTTTGCCTGCCCCAGATCGCATTGCTTGCCGGGCTGCCTTCGCTTGCCTCGGCGCGTTTCGTGTTGGCGGCAGGACGCGGAGGCGCTTGACTGTGCTTGCTTGCGGTGAGCCGCCCGTTCGAGCCGGCTAGACTTGGCGGAGCCGCCTCAATCATTCTCACGGCCGCCACACGCGAGGGATGATCCTTCGTCCCCTTCCTCGTCGAACAAGTTCGGGTAGATCGGTTCGTTGAATGCGGGGGCAAGATGACGAGAACGAGAAGCAAATCCGCCTCTTCGGTGCGCTTCGACCAGGCTGCAGCAATCTCGGCCTAGCCCACTCGTCGCGGTGGCGGATTGCGCGCTCTCGATGTTCGTTCACGGACGATACCGTCCTTTGCAGCAGATCGTTTCTCTTTCTTCGCTGAATCGTTCCAACATCTTGTGCAGCTGAACCGAGATTGGCCAATCTTCTCCTTGAAATTGCGCTTCAGCACGCGGACGCACGTGGCCTCTTTGATGGCTTGATCTGGCCGAAGACCGGCTTCGCCTCGATCGTCTGAGCCGCAACGCCGTTGATGCGACTTTCTTCCCCTGGGCTTCGCCCATTCCTCGCGAGACAAGAAAGTCGCCACAACGACGTCCTCCGCTGCGCTCCGGCCCGAACGGGTGCGTCGCCGATCGTCCTCGGCCTTTAGATCGCCATCGAGGCCGCGGTGGTCGCGGGCTCGAAACACAACAGGAGAAGTGACATGGCTAACATCGGTTCTTTCAAGAAGCTGGGCAACGATTTCCAGGGCGAGATTGTCACCCTGAGCCTGCAAGCCAAGGGCGTCCGCATCGTCGCCGAGACCAACCGCTCCAACGACAACGCTCCGAGCCACCGCATCTATGTAGGCCGGGCCGAGATCGGCGCAGCCTGGTCGAAGCGCTCCGAAGAGGGCCGCGATTACCTCTCGCTCAAGCTCGACGACCCCTCGTTCAACGCACCGATCTACGCGAACCTGTTCGACGACGAAGGCGGCGAGGGCTACACGCTGCTGTGGTCGCGCCCGCGCAAGAACGGCGAGTGAGCCTCGATCCTTCAGAGCCCCGCCCAGACTATTGGGCGGGGTTCTTTTTTCTGCGCGAGCCAGCGAGAATATCTCGCTGTTGGATAGGTTGCACGGATCGATCTGGGCCGGCTCCTCCGGCGCCGGCCCCCCGCCCAGGTTTTGCGCGCGTCTTAGCGGCCTCAAACACGGGGGCGTTCGTCGCCGCCTGTGCGCGCATAAGCGCGGCCTTCTGCGAGGCGGAGCGAGTCGGCGAAGGCGGGCCTGGCTTTGGGCAAGAACCTTCTCGTCCTCGAATTGCAAAAGCGCAAACAGCCGGCCGCTCGCGCTCGACTGTGAGAAGATGGCGCATCTACACGCCGCGTCATGCGCCTGCCGCGACCCTCGAGAGAAATCTGACTTTTGCGCTCAAGAACGAAGCAATAGAGCTCGCCATCCTGAAGCGGCTTTTCCTCGCCGTGCGGCAAGGAGGAGATTGCGGAGCTTGTGAAGCAGACGCCGACCGGGCTCTACACGCGTCGCATCCGGTTTCTCTATGAATGGCTGTTGGGACGACGAGCTCAATCCGCCCGCGGCGGACAAGGTCTCCTATGTCGATGCCGTCGATACCGAACTCCAGTTCGCGAACTCCGGGCAGAATTCGATACGGCATCGCGTCCGCAACAATCTGCCAGGGACGTCGGACTTCTGCCCGCTCATGTTCAAAATGTCTTGTCAAGCGTTGGCTGAGTTTATTGCCGTCTCCCTGCGGGACCGGGCTGTCGGCTGGCGCTGAAACCCCGGCTTGCGCCGGGTTTTCACCCTTCGGGCTTCCATCCCTGACGGAAGCTGCGGCGCGTCGGATGCCGCCGTCGCGGGTCTTGGTCAAGGGTCTTGGTCAAGGGTCTTGGTAGAAGGCCTTGGTCGCGCGTATTGGACGTTGCCGTTGGCGACCGATGATACAGGAGAGGCAGAGGGGAGCGGCCTTGGCCATGACGGGTTGAGGGTCGGAGGAGAGTCTTCCGGCGCCCGTCATGGAGATTGCTCCCATGAATACGCAGATTGTTGATGCCAGCCGCAACGCCAGTTTCGGTTACAGAGTGGATGTGAGCCGCGGCGAGCGCATTGGTCGGGTGTCCTCGGAGTGGTTCTGTCGTCCGGCGGATGAGCGCTATCTGTCGCTCAACGAACTGGCCTGCACGGTGCGCGATCGCGCGGACCGCAGCCGGACGCGCGTGGTCGAAAGCGCGCTCATCCATGTCGAGGCAAACCGTGCCGATCCTGAGCGCCTGGCCTTGATGCTGCCCGGCTCGGACACGCCGCTCGCCCCGACCCACTGGAGCTTCGGCCAGCTTGCAAGCCAGGTTGGCGCTCCGGCCACCTACCTGCGGCAGCTCCCCGCGGCGCTCGCAGCAATCAACCTGCAATATGGCCTGACCGCCACTCGCGTCGAGCAGATCAAAACGCTCGAGACCGAGGATAGCCGCATCGAGCTTCGCGCTGTCACCGGTCCCGACTATGGCCGGATCTACGACCACGAGCTGGTCGAGGCCGTACAACGCATCGCTGGCAATGGCACAGGCGATACACGGTGGAAGGTGCCTGGTGCGCTCGACTGGTCAAGTGGCATCTACAATCCCCGCGTCGACATTTCCAAGGACACGACGACCCTCTACGCGTCGGACAGGGACGTTTTCCTGTTTCTGGTCGATGATCTGAATCCGATCGAGGCCGGTCGTCTCCGGGACGGCTCGCCCGACCTTTATTTCCGAGGCTTCTATTGCTGGAACTCGGAAGTTGGCGCGAAGACGCTCGGCATGGCGAGCTTCTATCTTCGTGCGGTTTGTCAGAACCGCAATCTGTGGGGCGTGGAAGATTTCGAGGAGATGACCATCCGCCATTCCAAATACGCAGCCTCCCGCTTTGCTCACGAGGCAGCCCCGGCACTGTTGAACTTCGCCGACTCCTCACCCATGCCCTTTGTCAACGGCATCAAGGCCGCCCGCGAGCGGATCGTGGCACGCAGCGACGAGGATCGCACCGAGTTTCTGCGCCGCCGCGGCTTCTCCAAGGCCGAGACAGGCAAGGTGATTGAGGCGGTGCTGGCGGAGGAAGGCCGCCCGCCTGAAAGCATCTTCGATTTCATGCAGGGCATCACCGCCGTCGCGCGCGACAGGCCGCATCAGGATGTCCGCCTGGACATGGAGGCCAAGGCCAAGAAGTTGCTCGACCGCGTGGCGTAATTGCGGCCAAGCCGGGGATTCCGTTCTCCGGCTTGGCTCGTCTGCGCTCTTCCGGCTCACCAGTTCGGGGATGGCGCTGCCTCTCGGGGAGACGTTGATGTCCGTCGCGGGCCGGCAATTCCGCGGCGGCTCGGAGACCGTAGCGCCGTCGCCAAAATCGGCGCGGCACCGAAAGATGCACGCCAAGTGTCGCGATACTCGCTTGCAGCTTCGACCCACGTGACCTCGACTTCTGAAACGAGAGGTGAACTGGATCGCATCCGAGCTCGGGCAACTCAGTTTTCCGATAGCGCGGCAGCCGCCAACCACCGCCATTGCGCCAGCAAGAAAGCGAGAGCGAGAGAGGGGCAGGCATGTTTGTGAACGGGTTGGAGGCCGAGAGAGAGGCTCCCGGCCGCCCGTTTCGGAGAAACTGACATGGCAAAGGCCGTTCAGAAGATCAAGCTGTCGTCGTCGCGCGACATTCCCTTCAGCAAACTCATCTTGAGCCAGAATAATGTGCGGCGCCTCAAAGCCGGCATCTCGATCGAGGATCTCGCCGAGGACATCGCCCGGCGCTCCCTGCTGCAAAGTCTCAACGTCCGGCCTGTCCTCGACGACGAAGGCCGGGAAACCGGCATGTTCGAGGTGCCGGCCGGAGGTCGCCGCTATCGCGCACTTGAGCTCCTGGTCAAGCAGAAGCGTCTGGCGAAGGCCGAGCCGGTCGAGTGCATCGTCAGTGACATGGGTGACGTGATCACCGCGGAAGAAGACTCGCTCGCCGAGAACGTGCACCGCGTCGCGCTTCATCCCCTGGACCAGTTTCGCGCATTCCAGACCCTGCGCGAGCAAGGGCGGTCCGAGGAAGATGTCGCGGCCATCTTCTTTGTATCCGTCAACGTCGTGAAGCAGCGGCTGCGGCTTGCGGCGGTGTCCCCGAAGCTGCTCGAGGTTTACGCCGACGACGGCATGTCGCTCGAACAGTTGATGGCGTTCTCGGTTACCGCCGATCACGGCCGGCAGGAACAGGTCTGGGAGACCGTCAGCAAGTCGGGTTATGACGAGCCGTATCAGATCAGGCGCCTCCTGACCGAGCGTGCGGTGCGGGTGTCCGACAGGCGCGCCCGATTTGTCGGCCTCGCCGCCTATGAAGCGGCCGGCGGCGGCGTGCTGCGCGATCTCTTCGAAGAAGATGGCGGCGGCTGGCTCGAGGACGTTGCGCTGCTGGAGCGTCTCGTGGCTGAGAAGTTGCGGGCAGAAGCTGAGGCGATCGCCGCCGAAGGCTGGAAGTGGATAGAGGTGACCGCCGCCAGCTTTCCCTACGGCCATGACCACGGGCTCCGCCGGCTCGAGGCAGATCCGGCGGCTCTCACCGCCGAGGAGCAGGCGCGCTTCGATACTCTCCAGGCGGAATACGACGCGCTTGAGGCAAGATTTGAAGGCGCTGACGAACTGCCCGGTGAGGTGGACGCGCGGCTCGGCGAACTCGAGCAGGCGCTCGAAGCGTTCAACAACCGGCCGGACATCTTCGAGCCGGACCAGATGGCCAGAGCCGGCGTCTTCGTCAGCATCGATTGCGAAGGGCGGCTTTCTGTCAATCGGGGTTATGTCCGACCGGAGGACGAGGAGCCTGCGGCCGGTATCGAAGGCGAGCGAGGCACCGATGTAGCGGTGACTGAAGGGCAGGAGCCCGGTGCTTCGGTCCAGCGCACGGCGATTTCGCTCGCCGGTGCATCGACCGAGCCGGAGGAGCATGATGAGGATGCGGCAAGGCCGTTGCCGGATCGACTCATCACCGAACTGACGGCGCATCGTACGTTGGCATTACGGGACGCGCTGGCACAACATCCGGCAATCGCGTTCCAGGCGGTGCTGCACAATTTCGTGCTGACGGCCTTTTACCGGTACGGATCGTCCAACACATGTCTGGAGATCGGACTTCGTACGCCGACCTTTCCCGCTCAAGCCCCCGGGCTCAGGGAAAGCGCATCTGCCAAGGCAGTTGAGGCCCGGCACGAGTCCTGGAAGGCCCGGCTGCCCAAGAGCGAGAACGATCTCTGGGATGCGCTCACGGCCCTTGACGGTGCCGCACAGGCATCCCTGTTCGCTCACTGTGCGTCATTTGCGGTCAACGCCGTCCATGAGCCGGCCAACCGTTACAATCAGGGCCGTGCCTATGCTCATGGCGTCTGCTCTCGGTTCGATCAGGCCGATGTGCTGGCGCGTGCTGTCGGCCTCGACATGGTTCAGTCCGGCTGGCGACCGACCATTGACAATTATCTCGGCCGCGTCACCAAGCCGCGTATCCTGGAGGCGGTGCGGGAGGCGCGAGGTGAATCGTCCGCGCAATTGATCGATCACCTGAAGAAGTCCGAGATGGCCAGCGAGGCCGAGCGTCTTCTCGAGGGTTCGGGCTGGTTGCCGGAGCTGCTGCGCCTGGTCGACGCCACCGCCTCGCCAGTCGAACAGGAAGGGGAGGCTGGCTCGCTCCCCGAATTCCTCGCCAACGAAGGGCAGGAGGAGGGTGGCGACGAGGCTGAACCACAGCTCGATGCCGCCGAATGACGCCTCATCGCGGGACGGCTCCGGCCGTCCCGTACGCCTTCCTTCGCACGTCTCATCCCGCGCCCGTCCACGCCGTGTCCGGCAGTGATTTCGTCTTGTCGCCCGGCCGAATGTGGTGGCGCGGCGTGAGGGCGCGCGGCCGCCTCCTGAGAGGCAGAGAGCGGCCGAGACGGGTTTGAGCCGGCACGGTCCAGAGAGAGCGCCAGCCGGCTCGACCCGTTCCCGCTCTCCGAAAGACATCCTGCCATGACCGAATCTCTCACCGGCGGCGCTGCCGCCGCGCCGCTCTCGATGCGTGCCGCTGCAAGTCTAACCTCTGCGGCTCTCCGCGCCGCACAGCAGCTCTTGATTGAGCTCGAACGCGGTCGTCGCATCGATGCCGCTGTCCTGCGCAGCGCCATGGAGGCTGCCTTCGCCGGCTCGGACGCGGCCGGTGCCTGGAATTGGAAGACCGCCTATGACGCCTGCGAGGCGGCGACCGTTCTATTCCTTCGCAAGTTCGGCCCGACCATGCGCGCCAAGGCGGGTTCGACGGCTGCCATGCTGCCGATGCTCGCAAGGATCGCAAGCTGTCTGCCGACCCATACGCGGCGTTCCGAGGATGGCCAGGCACTTCAACAATTCTCGACGCCAATTCCGCTCGGCCTTGTTGCATGTGCGGCGGCGGGCGTTACGCCTGCCGATCGCGTTCTCGAGCCCTCGGCAGGGACAGGCTTGCTTGCGATCTTTGCCGAGCTTTCGGGCGGCGCCCTGGTGTTGAACGAGTTGGCCGAGCCGCGCGCGACATTGCTCGATCAGCTGTTCACCAACGTTAAGGTCACGCGCTTTGACGCCGCCCAGATCGATGATCACCTTGAGGCGAGGGTTGCCCCGAGCGTCGTCTTGATGAACCCGCCGTTCTCGGCTGTGGCGAATGTCGAACGACCGATGCCGGACGCAGCTCTCCGGCATATCACCTCATCCTTGGCGCGCCTTTGCGACGGTGGGCGTCTTGTCGCCATCGTTGGCAAGAGCCTTGCGCCGGATAATCCGGCATGGACGGAAGCCTTTGTTCGTCTCCAGGAACGCGGGCGGGTTGTGTTTTCTGCCGCCATTGACGGCGCCGTCTACGGCAAGCACGGGACACAAACGGACACAAGGCTGCTTGTGATCGACAAGCTGCCTGCGGCTGATCCGAAAATCTTTCCTGCTTCACCGGGCATGGCGAGCGATGTCGCCACCTTATTTGGCTGGGTGGCCCGGCATGTGCCTTCGAGGCTACCCGTCGTCACTACGCCGGTTGGGGGCGACCTTATTCGGTGTGGTGCAGCGAAGGCGAGATCGACCGCCGCCGCTGTACCGTGTCTACCGTCCACGTCGGGACGTGTGGCGCCAAGAGGCGTAGAGCTCAACTACGAGACAGTCGATTGGTCTCCGCCGGAAAGCGCCCGACTGACCGATGCGCTTTATGAGGAGTACGAATTGCAGTCGATCCGGATTTCCGGATCGCATCCACATCCGACCAAACTCGTGCAGTCCGCGGCAATGGCATCCGTCGCGCCACCGAAGCCGACCTACCGTCCGCATCTGCCGCCACGTGTGGTGACAGATGGACTTCTGTCGGACGCTCAGCTCGAGAGCGTCATTTATGCCGGCGGAGCACATTCCGAATTCCTGGCAGGCTCCTGGACGGTCGATCCGACCTTTGATGTTGTGGCCGCCGCGTGCGAGGACGCTCAGAATGCCATCCGCTTTCGCCGTGGCTGGTTCTTGGGCGATGGCACCGGCGCGGGCAAGGGACGTCAGGTCGGTGGAATCCTGCTCGACAATTGGCTCAAGGGCCGCCGCCGTGCGGTCTGGATCAGCAAATCCGACAAGCTGATCGAAGATGCCCAGCGCGACTGGTCGGCGCTCGGCATGGAGCGCCTGCTGGTGACGCCGCTGTCCCGGTTTCGCCAGGGGACGGCGATCCGGCTTTCGGAAGGCATCCTTTTTGCCACCTACGCCACGCTACGCACCGACGAGCGCGGCGAGAAGCTTTCGCGCGTCATGCAGATCGTTGAATGGTTGGGCTCCGACTTCGACGGAGTGATCGTCTTCGACGAGAGCCACGCCATGCAGAATGCGGTCGGGGGCAAGGGCGAGCGCGGCGACCAGGCGGCCTCTCAGCAGGGGCGCGCGGGCCTGAGGCTCCAGCACGCCTTGCCCAATGCTCGCGTGGTTTACGTATCGGCGACGGGCGCTACCACGGTCCACAACCTCGCCTATGCCCAACGCCTCGGGCTCTGGGGCGGCGCGGACTTCCCGTTCGCCACGCGCGCCGAGTTCGTCGAGGCGATCGAGGAGGGTGGGGTGGCGGCCATGGAGGTCCTGGCTCGTGACCTAAAGGCGCTCGGTCTCTATGCCGCCCGCTCGCTGTCTTATGAGGGCGTCGAGTACGAGCTCGTCGAGCACCAGCTTACGTCCGAGCAGGTTCGCATCTACGACGCCTATGCTGACGCGTTCAGCATCATCCATAACAATCTCGACGCCGCGATGCGGGCCGCCAACATCACCGGCGAAACCGGAACGCTGAACGGGCAGGCAAAATCCGCGGCCCGATCCGCCTTCGAGAGCGCCAAACAGCGCTTCTTCGGTCATCTGCTGACCTCGATGAAGACGCCGTCGCTCATTCGATCGATCGACCGCGATCTCGACGCCGGCCATGCCGCTGTCATCCAGATTGTCTCAACGGGCGAAGCGCTGATGGAGCGCCGGCTCGCCGAGATCCCGACCGAAGACTGGGGCGACGTCCAGGTCGACATCACCCCGCGGGAGTATGTCCTCGACTATCTCGCTTATTCCTTCCCGGTGCAGCTCTACGAGCCCTTCACTGATTCAGAGGGTAATCTTTGCTCGCGGCCTGTCTATCGCGACGGCCAACCGGTCGAGAGCCGGGAGGCTGTCTTGCGCCGCGATCGCTTGATCGAAAAGCTCGCCTCGCTGCCGCCTGTTCCTGGGGCGTTGGACCAGGTCATCCAGCGTTTCGGCACCGACATGGTCGCCGAAGTGACCGGCCGTTCGCGCCGCATCGTTCGCAAGCATGGCCGATTGGTGGTCGAGGGCCGAGCGGGCTCGGCGAATCTCGCTGAGACCTCGGCCTTCATGGATGACGTCAAGCGCGTCCTCGTGTTCTCCGACGCGGGCGGCACGGGACGGAGCTACCATGCCGAACTGTCGGCCCGAAATCGCCGGTTGCGGGTCCATTACCTGCTCGAGCCCGGCTGGAAGGCCGATGCCGCTATCCAGGGGCTTGGCCGGACCAACCGGACCCAATCAGGCGCAGCCGCCGCTGTTTCGTCCCATCGCGACGGATGTCAAGGCCGAAAAACGCTTTCTCAGCACCATTGCGCGGCGGCTCGACACGCTGGGCGCGATCACACGCGGTCAGCGCCAGACTGCAGGGCAGGGCCTGTTTCGGCCGGAGGACAATCTCGAAAGCCGGTACGGGCGTGATGCCTTGCGTCAACTCTACACATTGCTCGTTCGCGGCAGGATCGACGGCTGCTCGCTCGAGAGGTTCGAGGATGCGACCGGCCTGCAACTGACCGATGCCAATGGGCTGAGGGATGAGCTGCCGCCGATCACGACCTTCCTCAATCGTTTGCTGGCGCTCACCATCGACTTACAGAACGTCCTGTTCACCGTCTTCGAACAGCTCTTGATGGCTCGGATCGAGGGCGCGGTTGCTTCCGGCACCTATGACATTGGGTTGGAAACGCTCCGCGCCGAGAGCTTTGTCGTCTGCGACCGGCGGACGGTCTACACCCATCCGGGCACGGGGGCGCAGACCCGCCTGCTTACGCTGACCCAGCGCTGGCGCAATCATCCCTTAAGTCTCGATGAGGCTCTGGCTCGGCTTTCCGATCATCGCGCGATTCCGTTGTTCAATGAACGCTCGGCCCGTGCGGCCGTGCAGCTCCCGGCGCCAAGTTTCATGCTCGACGACGGCGAGATCGAGCGGCGCATCCGCTTGATACGGCCGATGGAGCAGCACAGCGTCTCCCTCAACATGATGGCGGAAAGCCATTGGGCCGAATCGGATCGCGAACGCTTTGCCGCCGCCTGGGTGGCGGAACTCGCAGAGCTACCCGAGTTCTCGGAGAGTACGATCCACGTCGTGGCCGGCTTGCTGTTACCCATCTGGAAGCGGCTGCCGAACGAATCAAGCCGAGTTTATCGGCTCCAGACCGACGCGGGCGAACGCATCATCGGCCGCAAGGTCTCCGCCGCCTGGGTCGCGAACGTCCTTGCCGCGGATGCGCCCACGTTGACGCCGGACGCTGCCTTTGCCGCGCTGATGGAGGGACAGATCGTCCTCGATCTTGCCGAAGACCTCCAGCTTCGCCGTGTCCGATTGATGGGCGCAACCCGCATCGAACTGTCGGGACTCAACGACACGATGCGCGATCGCCTGCGGACTTATGGTCTGTTCGGGGAGATCATCTCCTGGAAGCTCCGCATGTTCGTGCCCACGGACGCAAGCGGTGTGGAGGTCCTGGCGAAGGTGCTCGACAGCTATCCGGTCGCGCGCGTCGGTGGACGGGAGGCCGCGTGATGCCCCGCGACGCCTCCGAATTGGCACGCCGCCTCGCGCGCGAGGCCGAGGCGGTATGCAGGCACTATCTCTCCAATGGTAAGCGGGCCGGACGGTACTGGGTGGTCGGCGACGTCCGCAACACGCCGGGCCGTTCGTTGTTCGTACGGCTCCAGGAATCGCCGAAGGGACCCGCCGGCAAGTGGACCGATGCCGCGACCGGAGAACATGGTGACCTCCTCGACGTCATCCGCGAAAGTCTGGCCTTGCGAGACTTTCGCGAGGTGGCCGAGGAGGCGAGACGCTTTCTGAAGCTACCTCGTTCCGAGCGGCAACCTACCCCGGAAGGGGTGGGTCCAGCCGTGCTGGCCGGATCGCAGCAAGCCGCCCGTCGCCTTTTTGCCATGTCCAGCCCAATCGACGGGACTGTGGTCGAAGCTTATTTGCAACGTCGCGGAATAGCCCGCATCCACCATGGTGGCAGCTTGCGCTTCCACCCACGTTGCTACTATCGACCGGACGAGCATTTGCCGACCGAAACATGGCCAGCGATGATCGCCTGCGTCACGAACCTCGCCGGGCGGATCTCCGGCGTGCATCGCACCTGGCTCGATCCTGACGGATTTGATCGCGTCCGGCTCGGCAAGGCCCCTGTCGACACGCCACGACGGGCCATGGGTGACCTGCTCGGCAATGCCGTTCGTTTCGGCCTGGCGGACGACGTGCTCGCTGCCGGCGAGGGTATCGAGACCATGCTGTCGCTGCGTTGTGTACTGCCGAGCCTGCCGATGACAGCGGCGCTGTCGGCCAATCACCTCTCGGCCATGTTGCTGCCGGCTGGGCTACGTCGGCTCTATATCGCCCGCGACGCCGATGCCGCCGGAGATGCCGTACAGGCTAACCTTACCCAGCGCGCGGAAGATGCCGGCGTTGAAGCGATCGCGCTGTCCCCTCGGTTGGGCGACTTCAATGAAGATCTGCACATCTTCGGCCCTGAGGCACTCCGAGCAGCGTTGCGGCTTCAACTCGTACCAGAAGATGTCGTTCGCTTCTTGCATTCGCTCCCGCCGGCCGCGGAAAAAGCCGCCATCGTTCGATCGAGCGCGATGCATCGGTGGTAGATTGGGCCAATGCCGGAAGGGCACGCGACCACGGCCTTCTAGAGGGCGATCGGACGGCAAGCGGTTCGGGCCGGCAATGGCTGCGTCCGGCTATTTTCCGCCGCGCGCAGGCGATGAGAAGGCACGCCAGCGATCCGAGCGGCGCGCTTTGCATCGCGAAGCAAAATAGCCGGCCTCCGCCATCCTCCGCTGCCGCTTCGGCCCTCCGCTTCCGCCTGCGCCCTAGCGGGCTTCGGCGGACAAGCCGCTCCGGGTTCTGGCCCGTTCCGCCCGCCGTCTGAGTGATCGCCACGAAGGCCGCGATGGGCGCGGCCAATCCGGCAAAGGACCTCTTCCCATGACTGACCACGACGACATCGAACCGGCGCAAGCGGCGTCTCCAACCGACCACGTCCTGAGCGAATTGCAGCTCTTCGGCTATCGTCTCTTCGAAGACCAGCCAGATCCAAGACCCCTTCCCGAGGCGAAAACGATCGCCGGTGCCATCGTCGATATGTTCGACGCCCTGGTCGCCACGCTGAGCGATACGCGGCTAGAGCCGGACCTCGACGAACTCCTTTGGTCGACGGTCAACCTGTTCCATCGTGCCGTCGACCGCATTGAACGTCAGCTCGACGACAATGAACAAGCTCAGCAGAAGAGCCAACGGGAGCAGAACGGGTCGGAGGTGCGATCGGTCGAGCTTGAGCGCCTGACGGCCGAGGGCATCACGCTGATCGAGCGCCGAAATTGCTTGGAAATCTTTCGCGATCAGGCGATCGAACGATTTGAGGTCCACACCGGCTCGTCGTGGCGTCCTCGGTCGGGCTCGCTGGTCAACTACCGCACGCTCACCGCAGCGATGATCGACTCCCGCGACTTTATCGCCGCCAAGCGTCGTACCGAGACCGAGGTCATGTTGCCGCCGGGAGTGAAGATCGCACTCACCGGCGGGCTGGACTTCAACGACCACCGCCTCATCTGGGATCGCCTCGACAAGGTTCGTGCCAAGCATCCCGACATGGTCCTGCTCCATGGCGGCTCGCCCAAAGGCGCCGAATTGATCGCCTCCAAATGGGCGACCACCCGCAAGGTACCCCAGATCGTCTTCAAGCCCGACTGGACAAAGCATGCCAAGGCGGCTCCCTTCAAGCGCAATGACGCCATGCTCGAACTGCTGCCGATCGGCGTCATGCACTTTCCGGGTACAGGGATCCAGGACAACCTCGCCGACAAGGCGAGGCGTTTCGGCATCCCCGTTTGGAGATTCGGCGGCGCGTGAGCGCCGTCGTCTCGCCTCCAAACCATCAAAGCGGAGTTGTACGCGCCGCAACTCCGCCTCGTTCAGACCTTATATCCGAAGTCGCGCCGTGGTGGTGGTGGAAGGCGCGACTTGCAAATCCATGCAATTGGAGCCGCCACCATGCCCGCCCTTGGGCTTGTTCTCAACGCACTCGGCATCGGTTTGTTCTGCTGGGCGGTTTTCGCGCTGGCAGTGTATGCCTTGCCGTTTTTCGTCGCACTTAATTTCGGGATGATAGCGTTCCATGGTGGCGCCGGCGTCATCGGCGCGCTGCTCGTCGCAATTGCCGCTGGCGTGCTGACATTTGCCGTCGGTGAGATCACCTTCGCTGCTAGCCGATCCGTGGCCCGGCGCGTCATGATCGCGACCATATTCGCTGTCCCAGCTGCCATCACCGGCTACAATGTGGTGCTCGCGCTGTCGCAGATCGCAGTGCCGTCGCTGGCCTGGCGTGAGGCCTTCGCTTACCTCGGCGCGCTTTGCGTAGGCGGCACGACGTGGACGCGCTTGACTGTGCTTGCTCGCGGTGACCCTTCACTTCGAGCCGGCTAGAGCATGATGTATTTACACGGAAGCATAGCCTGGGTTTTTGAAGTAGTTGGTGCACTCCTCCTGGGAGAAGATCGAGGAGTTCACCAACCTTCCGCCAGGTTGCCTCCACGTCACGAGGCTCTGCGGCTCGCACGAGGTGTTTGAGTTTGGCGAAGACGTGCTCGATCGGGTTGAGGTCAGGGCTGTAGGGCGGCAAGAAGATACGGTGATCTGGTACGTAGAGGGGCTGATCTGTAGCGCCTCTGCGATCGACCGAACCATCTCGCCCGCGTCAGCGCGAGCCAAGGCGCGTTCACGGATGCCTTTCGAATAGGGGCGCATCATCCACGCTGGCCTCCGCACTCCAGCATGGAGCTTGAATCAGAAATCGCCCGCTCCGGGAACCCCGATTCCAGTCAAAAACAACATGCTCTCTAAGTCCAAACGGCACTCCAGAGACGATCACAGCCAAGTCGGAATTCTAAGCGCGTCAGCTTGTCGACAGCTGATCCCAATAAAGGGAGAACCAGAGAGTGAACCTGCTCAGGATTGCGAACCGAATCAAGGAGGGGATATGGACCCATTTAACAGCATCAACCCGTTCGACCGGGATTTCGCTGCTTACAACGCTGCGGTGACACAACCGCAACAGCAGCGAGCGGAGTTTGAGCCGTACCTGGATGAAGTGCCGCAGCTTGATACCACTGCCGTCGCAGGGGTTCCTGTTTCTCCAGATCGCTACTATCCTCATCTGCCTGGCGAAGACCGTAGACTCACCGAGGCGTTGGAACTTGGGGCCAGCGGTCCTCATCCCGAAGACGCAGTCACCAGAGGCGTCGGGCACGTCGCTGCGCAGCACAGCGCGCGGGGAGCTTCGACTTGGCCGAGCGGGCTGACTGCGGAAGGTCACGATCAGGATTCGCCGCGAGGGATCATCGGCGAAGCCGTCCTAGCATCGTCTCTCAAGCCAACCGCGCACGATCACCAAACACCGGATCCCGCACAAGCCGTTCGTCACTTCAACTGGAGCGACGGATCCCAGCCGGCTCTGAACGAGCTGACCGGGAGCGCCCCCCCTTCAAGTCACGCGGCCCTCATGGGTGAGGATTACAGCGGGCACCTGAGGCCTGCGAAGAGGCAGAGGTCGCTAAGCCATGCGGAACTGGATGCCATTGAGCGCCAGCTGAGCGAGCCGGGCACTTCAATGGCTCGTGTGCTGATGGAAAGCGCCGGAGCACCGTCGCCTCTCGGGCCAGCGGTCGGCTCGCCATTGGTCCTTCCTGAGGAAGGTTACGATCAGGATCAGCTGTGGGCGATGGTGGAAGACGCCGGCCCATCATCGTCTCTCGAGCCAACCGCGCGCCATCAGCAGACCCTGAATTCAGGAACCGTCGTTCATCCCTTCAACTTCCGGCACGGCGACCAGCACGCGTCGGCGGCGCTTGACGGTAGCAGCATCCCGCGGAGCCAGGACAGCCGGCCCAACAGCTTTATCGTTCACAATGACCGCTACACGGCGCTATTCGTGCCCGCGGCGGCGATGAGGCGAAGCACCCCACTCAATGCGCCAGGCGCTGCCATTCCTCTCGGATCTCGACCGGAACACGTTCCGCAGCCCAGCGCGCAGCCTGCGAATCGAGCCTCACTAGCGCTGCTTGGACGTTCGATGGAGCATGCCGCTCCGGCGTCCTCCAGGGCTGAGAGGACGCCCCCCGCGGCCCGCGAGATTTATGCTGCATCATTCGCCGTTCCCGAGAATTTTTCGCACGGCACCCAACCCGCCCCGGACACGATGCTCTCGAGGCTCGGCCGCTGGGGCCTGTTGCCGGACGAGACGCAGCCGGTAAAAGACTACGACATTCGAGGCGAGCGTTACACCGCCCTCTTGGGGCCAGGAGGCCCCAATGACGTTCGGCTCATTCATCACCCGAGAATGTAGATGCCGAGAGACAATCGCACGCTAGGAGCCCGTCCACACAGCTCCGGTATTGGACTTGTTAATGGACCATAGCTTGCTCCAGCGACTCTTGCGAGCTTGGCGCGGCTCCGGGCGGTGCAGGTGAGCGCTACCGGCCCGATTAACTTGCGCGCGTCGTCGCTGTGCGGCTCCTCGTTGAGCCGCACGGCCATCGCCCTTTGATCGTTCCGAAGAGCCGGCGGCGAAAGCTGCTACACCTACGGTGTTATTGCCGTTGTGTTTTACAGCACTGCCATTAATCGGGGCCTTCTCCTGAAGCCCCGAGACAGGGGAAGCATCCTGGGAGTAAGAGGCTGCTATCCGGCGCCCCATTGAACACGCGTCGGCTGAGCTTAGAGAGCATGTTGTTTTTGACTGGAATCGGCGGCGGGGCGCGTCGCGGCTGGCGAGAGGCGGCGTACGAAGTCGCGGCGCCTTTCGAGCCGATCTCCCGGTTCGATCCCAATGCTCAGCAAATTGTCCGAGCATGGCGACGCTTGCTGAGACATCGCCGCGGTTTGATGTTGCCGTCGTAACGGGCGCATAAACTCGCTCGCTCGGCCAGATCCTCCTGTCATTTGTAATCGTGGCGTTTCCGACGCAGATTTAAAGTCACATATTGCCCTTACCCCGAAATCGCCATCAAGCGTCAAATTCGGCGTTGCATATGACCAGCCGTTAAGCAAACGGCCATCATCGCAAGGCTTCGATCACCAGCGGTGACAACGGTTGAGCGAACGGGTCGCCCCTACGGCAATACTCGTCAGGTGATCGACAGGTAGGCCTGCCAAGGACGGAACGCTCCCACGTTAGGGATCCTGCACTCGATCTATTGGCCGCTGTGGGATTCGCGTGAAGCTGTACCACTTCGACCGGGAGTGGGCGCTGCAGCGCACGTGGCACTCGCCCGAATAATTATTGCGTTGGCGCGCAGCGACCCGCTTCGGAGCCTTACGAAGTGGCAGGCGTACTCTTTAGTTTCTAAAGGCGGAGAAAGTTGATGGATACAGGACAGACGCAGCGGAGCACACGTTCAGATCCGGACACTTTTGAAGAAGGGGAGCAGGAAAGCTACCTCGCCGGCTTCAACCGTGCCGTGGCAAATTTGTTCGAAGTCTTGACGGGGTATCGGACCCCCGCCTCCGTGCGCGCGGGGATCCTGGACAACTGGGTTGCCGAAGAGGGGCAGGGCGATGCCGAGAACCGACGACAGGGGCGCATGCGAATTAGGGCTTCGGACAACACGAGCTCGCATTCGCTAGATTTGTCCTCCCTGTCCCTGACCGCTTTGCCCACTGCCCTGCCGCCAAGGTTGCAGGAACTGTACGCCAGGCACAACGAGCTAAGCAGCCTGCCCGCTATGCTCCCACCCGGTCTCCAGCATCTTCTCATTAGCCATAACCGGTTGACAGGTTTGCCCGACGCTCTTCCGGCAACCCTCTCCTGGCTAGAGGTGGCCGATAACAGCTTGACCAGTCTGCCCGCCAACCTTCCGGCTGGGCTCGAGATGCTGAATGCAAACGACAACCGACTCAGTAGCCTGCCCGACGCTCTCCCGAGCCGTCTCACCTCGCTCGCGGTTAGTGGAAATCAGCTGACCGAGCTCTCCGAATCTCTCCCATGGGGTCTCATTGAACTCGATGTCAGTCGCAATCAATTGGCGAACCTGCCAGCGACCCTTCCGAGCACGCTTGAATCGCTTAATCTTAGCGGTAACCAGCTGACCAGCCTGCCTGAGGGTCTCGTCGAGAGTCGTGTACCGCATCTTAGTCTCAATTACCCGCATTTGGAGACCCTCGAGTTGGAGGATAACCCACTGCCGGACGATGTCCTCGCCAATCTGGCGGCGGTCGGAACGCCACCGCAGCTTGCTCAGCGGTCTTTGTATGAGGCTGCCGCGCACTGGCTCGCCGACGACCCGGCGACGCTGGCCGAATGGCAGCACTTTGCGGATGAAGCAGGCGCCCAGGACTACGCACGGTTCCTGGGGAGGCTGCGAGGGAACGTGAACTACGGCAATGACGACTTTCGGCAGGCAGTGGCTGATGATCTGCGGCAGGCGGCAGCCAATCCGAGATTGCGCGAGCAGTTTTTTGCACAGGCTTCCGAGGCCAACGAGACTTGCGACGATCGTGTTACCTTGCACTGGAACGGCATGCAGACTGCGCGCCTCAACGCTGACGTCGAGGAGGGAGTATATGACGATCGGCTTGGCGAACTGATTCAGCGCGGCCGTATTGCGTTCCGCTTGGAGGCGCTGGACCAGATCGCGCGCGATAGGGTCAACCTGCTCGCCGGCGACCATCCGAATGTGGACGACGTCGAAGTCTACCTGGCCTACCAACATCTGCTGCGCGAGCCGCTGGAGCTCAGTCACGTCGCGCCCGACATGAGCTTCCTGGCGGTCTCTGACGTAAGCCAGGACGATGCGGCGCGGGCGCTAGACCTGGTCCGGGAGCAGGAAGCGAACCAGCTCACCGACTACATAGCAGCCCGCTGGCAACCCTGGGAGACGGTGCTGAAACGCATCGCTCCGGACCAATATGAAGCGATGCAAGACCGGTTGATCGAAGCCATGGGCGAGGAGTTTGAGAGCCGGCTCGATCAGCGATTGGCCGAGCATGGTCTGCTAGGCGATGCGGATGCCGAGCGCGTGCTCGGCGCCCAGGTCCGAAACGAGGTCGCCGGCGAGATCAAACGCGAGGTCATGCACAATGTGCTCGCAGAACGTGGCCTTGAACTGTGAGACTTGCGAAACCGCCGCAACATCTTGCGTTCCCTCAGCCAGCGATCGCGCTGCTCACGGCCTTTCGCATTGTCTTCCGATGCCGGCTCCGGCTCGTTGTCGCGGAGCCTAGATCTTGGGGATCGCCAGGCCGATGACGAAAATCGCTATTCTCGACGGCCGCCGCCGGAGATATCGCCGCTGCCGAATTTCCAGCTGGGAGGCAACACGGTCCTGTCTGTCTCAACGCCGCGCTGGCCTTCACGAGTAAGCTGCGCAAGTTGCCAGACGACACCGTCAAGCTCCTTGGCGAGATCCTTCCTAGGCCGACGCATATTAGACGGTCCGGCCAACGTTCCAATGCTCCCGTTCCGGCTCGACTAGCTTGAAGTGGTCCGATGCAAAACTGCTTCGGCCATACCGGCGCCTCGCCTCCCGGAACTCGTTGCCGATTTGCTTGATCGTCCTCCGGCTACGGTCTTGGACCCAGACCTTGATCGACTCAAGCTGGTCCTTCGCCCGCCGCATGTCGAGGAATTCTTTCTGGTTGAATTCGACGCTGATCTGCTTCTTGGTCGAGACGCCGGATAGCTATGCGATGTCGCGATATGCTCGCGGACATTTCGAGGCTGGATTGTGCATCTCGTCGCAAGCTTCTGCGGTCCGAGCGCGAGAACCAATACGTCTTCCGTGAGGGTATCGAAAACGACCCCGTCATCTTCGGCATCCCCTTAAGCACTGCTGCTCCGCGATTGTGGCCGTCGATGCGCGGCGAACCTCGCTCGCGCTCCAGACGATCACGGAGCTTTTCAGATGTCCGATCTGAACACGGATAAACCGCCGCGGTACCTTCGCACGTCCGAAGCCGCGCGCTTTCTGAGTTTGTCCGGCCGCACGTTGGAAAAACATCGAACGTACGGAACCGGTCCCGAATACCACAAGATCGGCGGGCGTGTGGTCTACTCAGTAGCCGACCTGACAGCCTGGGCCAAACTGGGCAGAAAGAAATCGACCTCCGATCCCGGTGCCGGCACCGTACTGCCCGCAAAGCGGCACGCGCCAATTCCCTATGCGGGTAAAGAGCGGCGCTAAGCCATGCCCGTCAGCAAATCCCCAGCGCACTACGGCCGCTCCGAGCGTGAGCCGCGCGACCTGTTTCGCACGCTTCCTGGCGATCTTGCGCCGCGCCGGATGGCCAGTTCTGCTCTCCTTCGGACGCGCTTCAACCAGCCGAAAGCATACGATTCCCGGTTCGAAATTCAAGGAGCGGCGGCATGAGCGATCTCACCGAAGTGGAAGTGCTGTGGCTCGAAAAGCGTATTGAAAACCGCGTTCGTTTCGGTCGCATTGTCAAGGAACGGAAGCTTGATCGCCACCGGCGTATCCTGTCATTCGCAGCCGGCGGCATCTTTGCCTTCGTCCGTTGGACTTCCAACGACTTTGGCACGGTCATTTCGCGGATCGACATCTTGCGCGCGGTCGCAGCAGGACAGCGCTGCTCGACCGTGCCCTATGTAAAGCCCGGCGGTGAGATTTTGCTGCGGCTCTCCGGCTGGCCTAAAGTCGAACGGGCGCTGCAGATGATCGACGCGATCGATGCGCTGGGCATCGATCCGGCTGATGTAGCGCCCGATCATTGGCATCACGTTCACAATCGCCTGTCCGTCAACGAAAACCCACGTCCCTACACGAAGAGCCGCCACCAGGCTTGGCTACATCGTCAAAGGCTGATGCGATGACGGACCGTCTATGGACGCTGACCACGACGTTTGCCGTAGCTTCCGCTGTCGTCGCGACGATCGCCCTGGAGCCGCTGCCGATCTACATTTGGAATGCATCGGCAAGCGTGCCGATCGGTCTCTATGGCTTGCGACCAGCGAAGCGCTTCTTTGTCACGGAGCTGGTCGCCGTTCAGCCGCCGGAACCGCTTGCGACCTTTCTCGACTTCAACGGCTATCTGCCGCTCGGCGTCCCTATGCTTAAGCGAGTCTTGGCTCTGCCCGGGCAGACAGTCTGCAGAAGCGGATCCGCAATTTCGGTCGACGACATTGCAGTGGGCGAGGCGCGGGATCGCGACGGACGCGGCCGGCCGCTGCCGAAATGGCAGGGTTGCCGCGTCGTCAGAGACGGCGAGCTGTTTGTCATGAATTGGCAGTCGGTCGACTCCCTCGACGGTCGATATTTTGGGCTTCTTCCGGCCTCGGCCGTGATCGGCCGTGCCATCCCGGTGTGGACATGGGAGGACTGATCTTGCGGGGTTCACGGCGCCACGCCATTCCTCTGATCGATCGATTGGCGGACCATTCCTCCCTCCCGGTCAATCTCCGCAAAGCCGATGGGTGCGGGAGTCCAGGGCGGTCCAACGGCCGCCGCGAAGCAGCTTTACACTGGACGGAAGCGAACATGGCATCTTTGGTTCGACCGGGGATCCGCGTTTGGGCTGTCGTGCCACTGCTGCTCATTTTGACTGCGTCGCATAGTGTTGGTCAGACCGAGAATGGATCGACTGCGGTTCGAGCGGTCTCTCAGACGAGCAACCCGTTTGCGGCTTTCGTCTACGAAGCGTCAAAACGCTTTGCGGTTCCGGAGAACTTGATCAGTTCAGTCATTAGCATCGAAAGCGCTGGTGACGTACACGCGAAGTCCCCAAAGGGCGCAATCGGCCTGATGCAGATTATGCCGGCGACCTGGGCGGAACTTCGCGAACGCTATCATCTCGGAAGCGATCCCTACGATCCGCGCAACAACATTCTGGCCGGCACGGCGTATCTCGCCGAACTGCTTGACCGCTATGGTTCGCCCGGGGCGTTCGCCGCGTACAACGCGGGCCCAACTTGCTACGACGGGCATCTCGCGGGCGGTCCTTTGTCAGACGAAACGCGAGTATACGTGGCCAAGCTTGCAAATCTGCTCGGCATCGAACTGCCCGCGACTTGGGCCGCGAGCCAGCAGCCGTCAGCAGCTGCGACGCTGTTCGTCAGGGGAATTGACCCAGTCAAGGCGGGCGATCGGAAGCCGGCGTTCCTGTCCTCGACCGGCGCAACGACTGCAATCTCGTCGCGAGATGTTTTGCAGATGGTCCCCACGGCCACTGACGTGTTTGTCGCCCGGTCGAACTCGGGAACAGCGCGATGATCAGCTGTGCAGCATGGGAGGCGATCGCGTGGTTCAGCGAGGAAAACAGTCCGAGAGCAGGGACTGGTTGCAACACGACGGTATGCGTCCAGGGGCCGCACATGACGTCGGGTCTTGACGTGCCTAACGGCCTTACGTGGCAACGCTCCGAGCCAGAGAACTCCTACTCTGTGCGGCACGCAGCCATGGCAGCTTCCGCCTTCGCGATCACTGCTTCAGCCCGATCTATTGCGGCACAGAGTTCCTCGCTCTTCCAAATATCAACCGAATGGCCGTCGTCAAACGACTCGTCCGTCGCGTCTTGCGTGCGTGAAAGCAACTCACGAAGAGCCGCAATGGACTCGCAGAGCAGCTTGATATCTTCCCCGTTTCGGGAAGACTGGGTCATCTCTATAACGCCATCATACCCCAGCGCCATCGCTCTCGCCGAAGAGATTGTTCTTGCCTCCGAACGCCACCGGTCAAATCGCGCGGTCGACGGGATTCGTGTCAAGTTCGATGCAGTACTCATGGAGGAAGCGGGTCAATCTATCCCAGCGCGACAGTGCATAACCGATCGCTTCTCCGAGATTGCCGCGGCCGGGCAGTTGAGGAAGCTGCACCTCCAGCTAGAAGCGAAGGCTGTCAATGACCGGCTTGGCGAATGCGCGCCGCATCGCCAGCCGACGCGCCGGCGATTGACCACGCAGCTGCGCTTCGAGGGCATAGAGGCTAGCGATGCGCCGCAGGGCCTCGTGCGAGACGGGCATGTCCTCGGACTGCGCAACTTCGTAGAACTTGTGCCCGGTGTGCGCCCAACACGCGGCGAGGATGACGTTTCCGGCGTCAGTCAGCCGACCGAATCCCGCGTATCCGTCGATGTGCAGAAGGCCCTTGAAGTGCGCCAGATGCGTAGCCGGGCGCTCCGCCTTGCGGTCGGACGCGAACACATAAACTGCAGCCGGCGGCTCAGGTCCAGCCAAGCTCCGTTGATCGTGGGCATACATCCACAGCCGTCCAGGCTTGGTGCGCCCTCCGCTCGGGGACGAGAGCGTCGGACTGCTTGGATAGCCCTGTTTACCAACCTGATGGAGAGCATGCGACGGTCCAAGTGCTGAACGCGAAGGAACGCATGGACCTCGCCCGGTGAATGGGATCGCAAGCGCGGTGTAGTGACGTCTGTCCGTTGTCGATGCAGGGAGCCCTGTCATGGCTGAAGTGCGAAGAGTCGGAGAAAAGCGTAGGAATGAGTTGACTTTGAACGCCCGATTAGGAAGGCGAGATAAAAGGGGCTCGCCGGTCGAACCGCAAGCCATTGACATGGCTTGGGTTCTGGCGTGCCGGTCGGTCGCGGCGCGTGCCGCGCCTTGCATCTTTAACAATGCAATCAAGGACAATCTCGGCACTGTAGGCGCTTTCGCCCAGCTGGAGGGCCGCCTGTGACCGCAGCCGATAGCGACCTGCGTATTCGGCCTGGGCGCATTCGCAGCACGCGCGCGCCGAAGCCGAAGAGTTTCATCAACCAGGTGCTGCGGGCGGCGAAGAAAGCAGGGCACACCCCAGCGCAGGCTATGGCCGGCAGGCGTTCGGCGGCCTATGGGCGCTCGACGTTTGGCCGCGGGCGCCTCGCCTTCAGCCGCGCCAGATTGTTCAGCCCGAGGCGGCGCGCTGTGGTGAAGGCGCGCGTGGTTCGGCATAAAGGGCGCGCCTTCCGTTCAGCACCACTGACCGCCCACCTCTCATATCTGAAGCGCGACGGCGTGACTCGGGGTGGTGAGCGCGCCGAGATGTTCGATGCGGGCACCGACCGCGCCGATAGCGCGGCTTTCGCAGAGCGGTGCAAGGACGACCGGCATCATTTCAGATTCATCGTCTCACCGGAGGATGCCGGCGACATGAACGACCTGCGCGCCTTTACCCGCGATCTCGCCACGCAGATGGAGACCGATCTAGGCACGCGGCTCGATTGGGTGGCTGTCGATCATTGGAATACCGATAACCCTCACGTTCATATTCTCGTTCGGGGAGTAGATGAGGAAGGGGCGGATCTGGTGATCTCCCGCGACTACATCAGCAGGGGACTGCGTTCACGCGCCGAGGAACTGGTCGCCATCGAACTGGGGCCAAAACCGGAGCATGAGATCCGCAATTCGCTGGAGAGGGAAGTCACGGCGGAACGATGGACGCGGCTCGATCGGGAGATCCGGCTGACTGCAGACGAGACGGGCACTATCGATCTTCGCCCAGAGAAGCCCGGCAAGTCCGACCCCGAGATCCGGCGCCTGATGGTCGCTCGCCTTCAACACCTGGAGAAGATGGGCCTGGCCGCATCCGCCGCACCTGGGGAATGGATGGTAGGGCTCGAGGCCGAGCGTAGCTTGCGCGACCTCGGCCTGCGCGGCGATATCATCAAGACCATGCACCGTGCCTTTACCGAGCGCGGGGAAGCGCGCGGCGTTGCCGACTTCGTCATCGACGGCGGACAGCCGACATCCCAGATTATCGGACGACTGGTCGATCGTGGATTGCACGACCAACTGACCGGCGAGGCCTACGCCACGATCGATGGAACAGACGGACGCGCTCACCACGTGCGCTTTCGAGGGCTCGAGGCCTTCGAACATGCGCCACCGGTCGGCGGCATCGTCGAAGTCCGACGCTTCGGTCAAGCCGGCGATCCGCGTCCCACCCTGGTGCTCGCGCCCCGTTCCGATATCGATCTTGGGGCGCAGGTCACCGCCAAGGGCGCGACCTGGCTCGACCACCGGCTCGTCGAACGCGAGCCCATGCCGCTCGCCATGGGCGGATTCGGCCGCGAGACCCGTGACGCCATGGAAGCCCGAACCGAGCATCTGATCCAGGAGGGCCTGGCGCGGCGGCAGGGCCAACGCATCATTCTGCAGCGCGATCTCCTTAATACGTTGCGCCGGCGCGAGTTGGAGGACGTGGCCGCAAGGGTCTCGGCCGACACCGGCTTGCCTCATGTGAACGCCGCTTCCGGGGAGCATGTGGCCGGCACGTATCGCCAGCGGCTGACACTTACCTCGGGACGATTCGCCATGATCGATAATGGGCTCGGCTTCGCGCTCGTGCCCTGGTCACGTGAACTCGAAAAGCGGCTCGGCCAGCACGTCACCGGCGTCGTGAAGGACGGCGGCGGCATCGAATGGGGCCTTGGCCGCAAGCGCGACCTCGGCCTCTAGCAATCTCTCCAATTCAGTTGCGGAAGGGCGTTCGGGATGTCCGGAACCAAAATCCTCTGGGGACAGGTAATCGTTGTCGGTCTGATCGTTTTGTTGGCCATCTGGGGAGCCACCGAGTGGACGGCCTGGCGGCTCGCTTGGCAACCGGAGCTTGGGCGACCCTGGTTCGAACTATTAGGCTTCAAGATCTATTACCCGCCGGTCTTCTTCTGGTGGTGGTTCGTCTACGACGCCTACGCGCCTCAAATCTTTGTCGAGGGCGCCTTCATCGCAGCATCCGGGACCGTCGTTTCGATCGCGGTGGCGATCGGCATGTCGGTGTGGCGCGCGCGTGAAGCCAAGAACGTCGAAACCTATGGTTCGGCGCGCTGGGCTAATGCCGACGAGGTTCGAGCGGCCGGTCTTCTCGGCCCGGATGGCGTTGTGCTTGGCAAACTCGACCGCGACTACCTCCGCCATGACGGACCGGAGCACGTACTGTGTTTTGCACCGACCCGGTCGGGCAAAGGTGTCGGCCTCGTCGTTCCCTCATTGCTGGCATGGGCGGGCTCGGCTATCGTCCACGACATCAAGGGCGAGAACTGGCAACTGACCGCGGGCTTTCGCTCGCGGCATGGCCGCGTCCTGTTGTTCGACCCCACCAATCCAAGGTCCTCGACCTACAACCCGCTCCTCGAAGTCCGGCGCGGGGAATGGGAGGTTCGCGACGTCCAGAACGTCGCCGACGTCCTGGTCGACCCCGAAGGCTCGCTCGACAAGCGGAACCATTGGGAGAAGACCAGTCATTCGCTTCTGGTCGGCGCCATACTCCATGTCCTCTATGCCGAGGCAGACAAGACCTTGGCCGGCGTCGCAGCTTTTCTTTCCGACCCGAAGCGGCCGATCGAAGCCACTCTAAAGGCGATGATGACTGCTCGGCACCTCGGCGAGCAGGGCGCTCATCCCGTGGTCGCATCGACCGCGCGCGAACTCCTCAATAAGTCGGAAAATGAACGTTCTGGTGTCCTATCCACGGCGATGTCGTTCCTCGGGCTGTACCGTGATCCAGTGGTGGCCCAGGTGACCTGCCGTTGCGATTGGCGGATCGCCGATCTGATCGCGGATAGCCACCCTACAACGTTGTATCTCGTAGTGCCGCCATCCGATATCTCACGGACCAAGCCGTTGATTCGTCTGGTGCTGAACCAGATTGGTCGTCGCCTAACCGAGGACCTGCACGCCTGCGACCGCCGGCATCGAGTCCTGATGATGCTCGACGAGTTCCCAGCGCTGGGGCGGCTCGATTTTTTCGAGTCCGCGCTCGCCTTCATGGCGGGGTACGGCATCAAGAGCTTCTTGATCGCGCAGTCGCTCAATCAGATCGAGAAGGCCTATGGGCCTAACAACGCCATCCTAGACAACTGCCACGTCCGCGTCAGCTTCGCGACCAACGACGAGCGGACGGCCAAACGTGTGTCCGACGCCTTGGGTACGGCGACCGAGATGCGGGCCATGAAGAACTACGCCGGGCACAGGTTGAATCCTTGGCTCGGTCACCTCATGGTCTCGCGCCAGGAAACGGCGAGGCCGCTTTTGACCCCGGGCGAAGTCATGCAGCTTCCGTCGATGGACGAGATCGTCATGGTGGCGGGCACGCCGCCGATCCGGGCCAAGAAGGTCCGCTACTACGAGGATCGGCGATTCGCCGAGCGGCTTCTACTGCCGCCTGATCCGGCGAGGGCCAGCCGATCATCGCGAACGGACGGGTGGTCAGCGCTCCGAACGCTAAAGCCGGCGGGAGGTCCAACTGACAAGGCCGCGGAGACCGAGAAAGACACGGCGAACAGCGGGCTCCGTCGTGAGCCGGAACTCCCCGATCACGTCGCGATCGTCAAGGAAACGACCGAACTGACGCCGGCAGAGGAATTTGCTGCCGTTCTTGACGACGACGAGGATGCGGTCCGCCAGTCTCGACTTATGCAGATGCGTGGCGTCGCGCGTCAAGTCGCTATGGACCCGAATGACGGTATGGAGCTCTGAGGCGATATGCGCGACCGGATGAACGTCTATTTCCCGCCCGAGCTTCTGAAACAGATTTCTGATCTTGCCGATCGCAAAAAGCTTTCGCGGTCTGCAATCGTGGAAGCGGCCGTCGCTTCGTTTCTGTCACCGGATGGAGCGGACAGGCGGGAAGCAGCATTTACCCGCCGTTTGGATCGGCTTTCCCGTCAGATGCAGAGGCTGGAACGTGACGTTGGTCTGACAGCCGAGACCTTGGCCCTCTTCATTCGTTTTTGGCTGACGATCACGCCACCGTTGCCCAACGATGCGCAAGCGGCCGCTCAAGCAAAGGGAAGGGAGCGCTTTGAAGGATTTGTCGAGGCGCTCGGGCGTCGTATGCAAAAGGGGCAAAGCTTTCTGCGCGAGATTCCAGAAGATATCCGCCGTCAGGAATCGGCCTAAGAGCCTGATTGAACCTATGTCGATAGACCATTTCGCCGCTCCTTCTTTTTCTACGCCAGCCTACTACCACCGCGAGTTAGCCGAACTGACAAAAGCTGGACGCGCTATCGGCTCGGGTGAGCTGAGAGCAAAGGGGCCAGCATGCAAATTTCAACAGCATGGCGTCGAATCGCGCGCGTTTTTCTCCCTTTTGCAGCTGGGTACTATCTCTCGTATCTGTTTCGAACGATCAACGCCGTGATCGCCAGCCATCTCAGCTCGGACACCGGGCTTGGGACTGCCGACCTCGGGTTGCTTACGTCAATCTATTTTCTTGTTCTGGCGGCGGCCCAGATCCCCGTCGGTATATTGTTGGACCACTTTGGTCCGCGTCGCGTCCAGAGCGTTCTGCTCTTGCTCGCAGCCGTCGGCGGCGGACTGTTTGCGGTATCGACTGGCTTCCTGTCGCTTTTGATCGCGCGCGCAATGATCGGGCTTGGCGTGGCGGCGGCACTGACCGCAGGACTGAAGTCGATCATCCTTTGGTTCCCTAGGGAACAAGTTGCCTTACTGAACGGCTATATGATCATGCTGGGCTCGCTAGGAGCGGTGACCGCGACGGCTCCCGTCGAACACCTGCTGACGTCGATGGGCTGGCGGCAGCTCTTTGAGATTCTGGCAGTCGCGACCGGTACGACGGCCATTCTCATCTATCTTGTGGTGCCTGAACGAAGCGTAGCCCCATCAACAGCTTCCGCCACCCTGAGCTCCGTTTTCAGCGATCGGCGCTTTTGGCGAATGGCCCCGTTGTCGGCGACTTGCATTGGATCGGCTTGGTCTCTGCAGGGATTGTGGGCATCGCCATGGCTGACCGACGTAGAGGGGTTTGATCGCGCAAGTCTCGTCAGACAGCTCTTCATTATGTCGATCGTACTTAGCGCTGGTGCCTGGTTGTTCGGTATGACAGTCCATTGCGTCAAACGAAGGGGAATCGGGGCGGAGACAATATTGGCGATAGCTGCGGTACTATTTATCGCAGCCGAGTGTGCCTTGATCCTGCGAGTGTCTCTGCCATCTATCTTGCTCTGGTCTGTTGTCGCAATTGTAGGAACGGCAACTGTGGTCAGCTTCGCCGTGGTGGCGGATTACTTTCCGCCAGAGCTTGCCGGTCGTGCCAACGGTGCCTTGAACGTCTTGCACTTTGGTTGGGCGTTTCTAGCACAATACGCAACAGGTCTTATCCTGGAGCAATGGTCTGCGAATGATGGCCATAGGCCCGTCCAAGCCTATCAAGCAGCGTTCGGTTTCAACGTAGCGCTGCAGATCGCGACGTTTCTCTGGTTCGCGCTGCCTTGGTTTCGGTCCTTTGCGTCATGGGTGGGTTCAATCTGTCTCGAGATGTCGGCTAGCACCTTCGAACCTGCCGAGTCAGTTGGCTTGTACCAGAATTCGGCCATCCTCCTGCCCCCGGATGACGATGCGGAGTGGTGAGCACAAACTCGCAGCGAACCGATACGATTGAGTAGGTGTCAAAAAAATCGCCTCTCAATCTTTCTTTTTCTACGCCAGTCTTCGATCACCGAAAGCGCTTGTTGCGCTAAGTCCGTTGGTGCCTTTTCTAATCGTCCCCATCTGGGCGCCCCTCTGTGGACGCCCTCATTCGGGGAGGGCAACGGTGGCAATCCATTCCTTTCAATCGGAGGCGAATTCGCGCGGTGCGCGAATGCTGCGTAGTGCTCTTGGCCCAGCGATCGCCGGATACCTCGAGGATCAATCGATCATCGAGGTAATGCTCAACCCAGATGGGCGGCTGTGGATCGACCGTTTGTCGCATGGCCTGACCGATACAGGCGAAACTCTGTCCGCAGCGGATGGCGAGCGCATTGTTCGTCTGGTTGCGCACCATGTAGGCGCCGAAGTGCATGCCGGCGCGCCACGGGTCTCGGCCGAATTGCCTGAGACCGGCGAACGCTTCGAAGGGCTCGTGCCCCCAGTCGTTGCAGCACCGGCCTTTGCTATCCGCAAGCCCGCCGTCGCCGTGTTTACGCTGGATGACTACGTCGTCAAAGAGATCATGACATCGGAACAGGCCAACATCCTGAAAAGCGCAGTCGCCTCACGCAAGAACATCCTCGTCGCCGGCGGGACATCGACCGGCAAGACAACTTTGACGAATGCGCTCTTAGCCGAGGTGGCAAAGACTTCTGATCGGGTCGTGCTGATCGAAGATACCCGCGAACTTCAGTGCAAAGCGCCCAATCTCGTCGCTTTGCGTACCAAAGATGGCGTGGCCACGTTATCGGACCTCGTTCGCTCCTCGCTGCGACTGCGTCCTGACCGGATTCCAGTCGGCGAAGTTCGCGGTGCTGAAGCACTCGATCTGCTCAAGGCCTGGGGCACCGGCCACCCCGGCGGCATCGGCACTATTCATGCGGGCACTGCGCTCGGTGCCCTGCGGCGGCTCGAGCAACTCATCCAGGAAGCCGTCATCACGGTTCCGCGCGCCCTGATCGCTGAGACCATCAACCTCGTTGCTGTGCTTGCGGGGCGCGGCGCTGACCGTCGCCTCGTTGAGCTTGCTCTCGTCACCGGGCTAGGGCCCGCCGGCGACTACGACCTTTCATCAACAGGAGACTGACATGCGTCCGCAATTTCGCTTTCCTCGAGATGCCGCTTCACTGGCCATGTCCGGGATGCTTCTTTTGGCGTCGGCACCGGCCTGGGCTGCCGGATCGAACATGCCGTGGGAACAGCCACTCAATCAGATCCTGCAGTCGGTCGAGGGGCCGGTCGCCAAGATCATTGCCGTCATCATCATCGTCGTAACCGGGCTCACGCTCGCGTTCGGAGACTCGTCGGGTGGTTTCCGCAGGCTGATCCAGATCGTGTTCGGTCTGTCGATCGCGTTTGCCGCCTCGAGTTTCTTCCTTTCGTTCTTCTCCTTCGGCGGCGGCGTGGTGATCTGATGGATGAACCAGTCACAGGCTTTGTCGTGCTCGTTCATCGCGCGCTCACTGAGCCAATCCTGATGGGCGGCGCGCCACGGTCGGTCGCGATCGTCAACGGTACGCTTGCTGCAGCCTTGGGGCTCGGGCTTCGGCTCTGGATCGCGGGCCTTGTCCTGTGGTTCATCGGCCACATGGCCGCCGTCTGGGCAGCCAAGCGCGATCCTGCGTTTGTCGACGTCGTGCGCCGACATCTTCGCATTCCCGGCCACCTCAACGCCTGAGCTCTCTACCATGATGAACCTTGCCGAATACCGCCATTCCAACGCGCGTCTTGCGGACTTCTTGCCGTGGGCCGCCATAGTCGACGAGGGAATCATCCTGAACAAGGACGGTTCGTTTCAACGGACGGCGAAATTCCGCGGCCCCGACCTCGACAGCGCGGTCCCGGCTGAGCTTGTCGCCGTCGCCGGTCGTCTGAACAACGCCCTGCGCCGCCTCGGATCAGGTTGGGCCGTATTCGTCGAGGCACAGCGCCATTTTGCCGGGGCCTATCCTCCGAGTACATTTCCGGATGTCGCATCCGCACTGGTCGACGCCGAGCGCAGAGCTCAGTTCGAAGAGGCGGGCGCCCACTATGAGTCCAGTTATTTCCTCACCTTTCTCTATCTGCCCCCCGAGGAAGGAGCCGCCAAGGCAGAACGACTGCTTTACGAGGGTCGCGACCGCGCTTTTGGGGCCGCTGCTCACGAAGTAGTCCGTGGTTTTATCGATCAAACCGACCGCGTGCTTCAACTCGCTGAAGGATTTATGCCCGAATGCGCCTGGCTCGATGATCAATACACGCTGACCTATCTGCACTCGACGATCTCGACCAAACGTCATCGGGTTCGAGTGCCCGAAATTCCCATGTACATCGATGCGCTCTTGGCCGACCAGCCGTTGACCGGCGGGCTAGAGCCGATGTTGGGCTCAGCCAATCTTCGGGTCCTAACAATTGTCGGCTTTCCGGGCGCCACCACTCCGGGAATCCTAGACGACCTGAATCGCCTGCCATTCTCTTATCGTTGGTCGACCCGGGCGATAATGCTCGACAAGACAGACGCCACCAAGCTGCTGACCAAGATTCGGCGGCAGTGGTTCGCCAAGCGAAAGTCGATTGGCGCCATTCTCAAGGAGGTCATGACCAACGAGGCGTCGACGCTGCTCGATACCGACGCCCACAACAAGGCGCTCGATGCTGACGCAGCGTTGCAGGAACTGGGGTCCGATCAGATCGGACAAGCCTTTGTCACGGCGACCATCACCGTCTGGGACCGGGATCCTAGTGCTGCCGATGAAAAGCTACGGCTAGTCGAGAAGGTCGTTCAGGGCCGCGATTTCACCTGCATGATCGAGACGGTGAACGCCGTCGAAGCCTGGCTCGGCAGTCTGCCCGGGCACGTCTACGCCAACGTGCGTCAGCCGCCGGTTTCGACCCTCAACCTCGCCCATATGATTCCGATTTCCGCCATATGGGCCGGCGAGGCGAGGGATCTGCACTTCAAGGGGCCGCCCCTCCTGTTCGGCAAGACCGAGGGATCGACCCCGTTCCGATTCTCCCTCCACGTTGGCGACGTCGGCCATACCCTTGTGGTCGGACCGACGGGGGCCGGCAAGTCGGTACTGCTCGCTCTGATGGCACTGCAATTCCGCCGCTACCCGAACTCCCAGATCTTTGCGTTCGATTTCGGTGGTTCGATCAGGGCGGCCGCGCTCGGGATGGGCGGCGACTGGCATGATTTGGGCGGTGCTTTGTCTGACGGAAGTGATCGGCCCGTCGCGCTGCAGCCGCTGGCTTGGATCGATGATCCCTCAGAGCGCGGATGGGCCACCGAATGGATCTGCGCGATCCTGGCACGGGAAAAAATCGAGATCACCCCGGAGGTCAAGGATCATCTGTGGTCGGCGCTGACATCTCTCGCCTCGGCGCCGATGCAGGAACGCACCCTGACCGGCCTGTCAGTCCTCCTCCAATCCAACTCCCTGAAACGTGCACTGCAACCCTATTGCGTGGGTGGTCCCTCGGGGCGCCTGCTCGATGCCGAATTCGAGCGCCTTGGCGAAGCGTCGGTCCAGGCATTTGAGACCGAAGGCTTGATCGGAACGAGTGCTGCGCCAGCCGTGCTGGCTTACCTCTTCCATCGTATTGGGGACCGTCTCGATGGTCGGCCGACGCTCCTTATGGTCGATGAGGGTTGGCTTGCCCTCGATGATGAGGATTTCGCGGGGCAGCTCCGGGAGTGGCTGAAAACGCTTCGGAAAAAGAATGCCTCCGTCATCTTCGCTACCCAGTCGCTCTCGGATGTCGACGGCTCAGCGATCGCGCCGGCGATCATCGAAAGCTGCCCAACTCGCTTATTGCTGCCGAACGAACGGGCGATCGAACCGCAAATCACCGCCATCTACCGCCGCTTCGGCCTCAATGACCGCCAGATCGAGTTATTGAGTCGGGCAACGCCAAAACGCGACTATTACTGCCAGTCCCGTCGCGGCAACCGGATGTTCGAACTCGGGCTTGGTGAGGTTGCGCTCGCATTCACCGCGGCCTCTTCCAAGACAGACCAAGCTGCCATCGCGCAGCTCTTCGCCGAACATGGACCTGACGGCTTCGTGCCGGCCTGGCTCCAGCACCGTGGCGTCGCCTGGGCCATAGATCTAATTCCCAATCTCGTCAATCTGGAGAAATCGCCATGAGGCGTCTTGCCCTATTGGCCGCAGCCGGCGTCACTGCGCTGGCGCTTGGCGTTGCGATCCCCGCACGGGCGCTGATCGTTTTCGATCCCAACAACTACGTTCAGAATGTCCTGACCGCTGCGCGCGAGCTTCAGCAGATCAACAACCAGATCACCTCGTTGCAGAACGAGGCGCAGATGCTGATCAATCAGGCGAAGAATCTGGCGAACCTTCCGTATTCGTCGCTGCAGCAATTTCTATCCTCGATTCAGCGGACCCAACAGTTGCTGGCGCAGGCTCAGCGCATCGCCTACGACGTCCAGGAAATCGATCGTGCCTTCTCGACCAGCTACGCGCCAGCCACCAGCAACCAGTCGAACCAGTTGCTGGTCGCCAACGCTCAAGCGCGATGGCAAAATTCCTATGCCGCGACGCAAGACGCGCTTCGCGTCCAAGCCGGCATCGTTGGTAACCTCGACACCAATCGCATCCAGACATCCGCGCTCGTGACGTCAAGCCAGGGGGCCGCCGGCGCGCTGCAGGCAACGCAGGCTGGCAATCAGATCCTCGCGCTTCAAGCGCAACAACTTGCCGATCTCACGGCGGCCACGGCGGCGCAGGGCAGGGCGCAGAGCCTCGAAGCGGCGCAGCGCGCCGCGGCCCAGGATCAGGGTCGAGAGCAGCTCAAGCGCTTCCTAACACCAGGACAGGGCTATCAATCCTCCAATGTACAGATGTTCCACTGATGACCGACGTAAAGGCATTCAAGGCGCTTTCGCTGCTTACGACAATCGGCCTAGTGGCCGTCGCTGCCTGCACGATTCAGCTGCGCGGATCAGACGAGTCTCGGTCGGCACCGAAGGCGGAGCAAGGGACCGATGCAGCCAGCTCCGAGCTCGCACGCTGCCGCGGTGTCACTCCAGAGGACACAGTGGGTTATCGGCATTGCAAGCAGATTTGGGACGAAAACCGGCGTCGCTTCTTTGGCAAAAGAATCGGCCCAGCAGACCCTGGCCAGAATGATTCCTTCGCAGGGCTGGCGCCCGCCCCAAAGGATCAGAGCCGGATCCCGCAAGCATATCCGCAACCGGCGACACCCGAGGCGAGCAAGCCATGATGGGTACCGGGATCATCGACCAGTTCTTGGAAACGTTTACGCGTTATATCGATAACGGATTCGGGGTGCTGGGCAGTGACGTTGGATATCTCGCGACGACACTCGCCGCGATCGACATCACTCTCGCTGCGTTGTTCTGGAGTTGGGGAACTGACGAGGACATCATCGCGCGGCTCGTCAAGAAGACCCTCTTCGCCGCGCATCGTTTTCGAGAGCTTTGCCGGACTTGGGCTGAAAGCGTCGGGTGCAAGCCTATCCGCATCCGATTTCCTGAGGCCGGGAAAGATCGCCCAAGTCGGACTCGATGCCGGCCGACCGCTGCTCGATTCGATCTCGAACCTGATGGGTTACATCAGCTTTTTCGAGAATTTCGTTCAGATCGTCGTTCTCTTATTCGCATGGGTCGTGGTGCTGCTCGCCTTCTTCATTTTGGCGATCCAACTTTTCGTCACTCTGATCGAGTTCAAGCTTACGACGCTGGCCGGCTTCGTGCTCATTCCATTTGGTCTGTTTGGCAAGACCGCCTTTGCCGCTGAGCGGGTCCTGGGCAATGTAATATCTTCGGGGATAAAGGTTCTGGTCCTAGCTGTCATCGTGGGCATCGGTTCGACCCTGTTCTCGCAGTTCACCTCTGGTTTCCGAGGCGCTCAGCCGACCATTGAAGACGCAATGACGCTAGTGCTCGCGGCGCTCTCCCTGCTGGGCCTCGGCATCTTCGGTCCGGGTATTGCAAACGGCCTGGTATCTGGGGGACCGCAGCTCGGCGCCGGTGCGGCGATTGGATCGGGTTTGGCTGCTGGCGGGCTTGTTGCGGCAGGTGCTGGTGTAGCGGCCGGTGCTGGTCTCGCTACTGGCGCGATTGCAGGCGCCGCGCGCGGTGGCGGCGCTGTCCTAAGCGGAGCGTCAGCCGCCTATCGAAGCGGCGGCCTTGCCGGCGTCGCGGAGGCTGGCGCTTCGGCTGCCATGAGTCCTTTGCGTCGCGCAGCGGCTGCCGTCGGAGGTGAGCAAGCGGGCGAACGGGCGGCGAGCACCTCGGCCGAGGGGCGGCCTGATTGGGCGCGCCGGATGAAGCGTGCCGAGACTATTCGGCATGGTGCTTCGGCTGCCGGCCACGCGGTCCGCTCGGGCGATCACGGTGGCAGCGGCTCCTCCGTCGATTTGTCCGAAGGAGAGCGCTGAGACGCACCACTGTACCTACGCCGCACAGCAGCACCTCAACCCTTCCATCGCCCGACTTGAAACCGATCACTCGATACCAGGGGCAACCATCGATGTTCAAACGAACTTCCGTTCATTACGGGCGCATGCCCGCACCGGTCACGCCGTATCAGAAAGCAGCTCAAGTTTGGGACGAACGCATTGGATCAGCGCGCGTGCAAGCCAAGAACTGGCGCCTGATGGCATTCGGCTGCTTGATGTTGTCAGCCGGTCTCGCTGGTGGGCTTGTCCGGCAGTCGAATCAAGGCTCGATCACGCCCTGGGTGGTCGAAGTCGACCATCTTGGCCAGGCCCAAAGGGTCGCGCCGGCCAACATCGACTATCAACCCACTGATGCACAGATCGCCTACCATCTGGCGCGCTTTATCGAGGATGTCAGGGGCCTTCCGGCCGACGGCATCGTTCTGCGCCAAAACTGGCTCCGGGCATACGATTTTGCGACCGATCGCGGCGCCGCTGCGCTCAACGACTACGCGCGCAACAATGACCCTTTTGCCAAACTGGGTAAGGCGCAAATCTCCGTCGACGTGTCGAGCGTCATTCGCGCGTCTTCAGAAAGCTTTCGGGTCGCATGGATCCAGCGCACCTACGATAATGGCTCGCTGAGTTCGACCGAGCGTTGGACCGCAATTCTCACCGTCGTGATCGAGATGCCGCGCGATGCCGAACGCCTGCGCAAGAATCCCCTTGGCGTCTATGTCCGCGCCATCAACTGGTCAAAGGAGTTGAGTCAGTGACCAAGACCCCGTCTTACGTTTATTCGAAGCGTCCTATCGTGTACAGTAGGTGCAATTCGACTTGGTCCGAGCTTGTGACATCGAAGCGAGCATTTCTATCCGCTCTTCTGCTTTGTTCGTCGGCGCTCGGTGGGTGCGCGACCTACATCCCGCCACAGATCAGCTATGACGCGGAAATCCCGCCGCCGCCGGCGCCGCCAGCGCCTCTGGATGACAAGTCGCGACCGCTTCACGTTCCACCGCTCTGGAAGCCGGCTCTCGGCGGCAAGTCAGGAGGGAAGGAAGAGCCCGACCCTGTGAGCCGGGTTGAGACGGCAAACAGCGCAGCCCGGGTCGAACCGCGGAAGCGGGGATATTTCAACGCAGCGCAGATCTACGCCTACAGTCCCGGGGCGCTCTATCAGATCTATGCCGCGCCGGGGCAGATCACGGACGTCGCGCTCGAGGAGGGAGAGCAACTGACGGGATCAGGGCCCATCGCGGCCGGAGATACCGTACGCTGGGTCGTAGGCGATACTGAGAGCGGGAGCGGCGATACGCGACGCGTCCATATCCTGGTCAAGCCGACCCGCGCATCGATCGAGACTAACCTCATTGTCAATACCGACCGGCGCACCTACCTGATTGAGCTCCGCTCCCGCGAGCGGCCATATATGCCGTCTGTTGCCTGGTACTATCCTGAAACAGCGCGCGAACGATCCCGTTCAGTCGCTCTGAGACCCCCTCTTCCGGATCCAGGGCAGCGTATCTCCCGCTATGCCATTGAAGGGGACCGTCCACCCTGGCGGCCGCTCGCCGCATACGACGATGGCCGCAAGGTCTACGTCGAATTCCCTAAAGGTATCGTCCAGGGAGAGATGCCACCGCTCTTTGTCATCGGCCCTGACGGGAAGACCGAGCTCGTCAACTATCGCGCCTACGGTAACGTGTTAATCGTCGATCGGCTGTTTGGAGCAGCTGAGCTGAGGCTCGGCAGTGAGCGCCAGCAAAAGGTCAGGATTGTCAGGACCGACGGGAGGCCGTCGTCATGATCAGCCAGAGTGGAAACGATCACGAGCAAGCAGATCCGCCGGAGACACAAGAGGAGCAGTCCAAAAGCTTCCGACTGAGAGCGGAGCATCCGCGCGTGACACGGTTGTCGCGAAAAGTCCTGGCCGGAGGGAGCGCGCTTGCCCTCTTTGTCATTGGTGGAGCAGTCCTGTGGTCGCTGCAGAACAATCGTCCCCGAAACCAGGCGGCCGATGAACTCTACAGCACTGACCATCACAATGTTGCCGATGGCCTTACGACGCTGCCGAAGGATTATGCTGGCGTTCCGCGCCAGCCAATACCGCAGCTTGGTCCGCCACTCCCTGGCGACCTCGGTCGGCCAATCCTTGCTGCCCAAGGCCACTCGCCGGCGATCGGGGCTGATGCGGAACAGCAGCGCCGAGACCAGGAGACCGACGCAGCCCGCATTAGCCATTTGTTCGCTCCGACCAAGGGAGGAGAAGGACGTCCGCCTGCCGCTGCGGCTGTTGAAGGCGACCGCGTCGCGTCGCCGAACTTATCGAGCACTGGCGACGACGGATTGGCGCAGAACGGTCAAGACCGAAAGCTTGCCTTCGTGAATGCTTCTGTGGACCGTCGCACGGTCAGCCCCGACCGCATCACCAAGCCGGCTTCACCATATGTCGTGCAGGCTGGGACGGTCATTCCGGCAGCCCTGATTACCGGGATCCGATCGGACCTGCCGGGCCAAATTACCGCGCAGGTCACCGAGAATGTTTTTGACACGCCGACCGGCCGCTTTCTGCTTGTGCCTCAGGGAGCGCGTCTGATCGGCACATACGATAGTCAGGTTACTTTCGGCCAGTCCCGTGTCCTACTGGTCTGGACGCGGCTGATTATGCCGAATGGACATTCTATCGTTCTCGAGCGGCAGCCTGGCGCTGATAGCGCTGGGTATGCGGGTCTGGAAGACCAAGTCGACAATCACTGGGCAGAGCTATTCAAGGCTGCGGCACTATCGACGTTTCTGGCGGTCGGGACCGAACTAGGGGCTGGTTCGGACACCAATAGCAACGACAGCGCCATCATCCAGGCGTTGCGACACGGCGCCTCCGACTCACTAAACCAAACCGGACAGCAGGTGGTTCGACGCAGTCTCAATATCCAGCCCACTTTGACCGTGCGGCCTGGTTTCCCGGTTCGTGTCCTTGTCAATCGTGACCTCATAGTTACGCCGTATAGAGGGTGACAACATGCCAAAACTCAAAATAGGAGAGCTTCCAGACGACAAGCCGGTCAAAGTGAGTACGGAGCTGCCGGCGGCCGTGCATCGTGATCTCATTGCATATGCAGAGGCCCTTTCGCTTCAAGGTGGTCAAGTCGTCGAACCGACTAAGCTTATCGCTCCCATGTTAGCGCGCTTTATGGCCACCGATCGAGGGTTTTCTAAACTGAAACGTCGAGGCGACGCACCGGTCGCCGGCGCAAGACAGTGATGCCTAAGGTTTCTCGAAGCTGTCGCGCGACGCTTAATGCGATGCATAAACCTAGGCGCCGCCGAGTTTGGCCCAACAGCTGACATATCGTGTGGGAATGCGTGTTTCCACCTCTGCCCGAAGCAACGCCGGCAAACCAGGTTTATCCATTCTCAATGCGAGGGCGCTGGGCGTCGATGGGCCGCTATTCGGTTACCTTCAGGCGCGTTACACTGCTCCGGCCATCTACGCTGATGGGCACGTCACCATCGATCGTGGCCCGACGTACGACGCGATGCTGGTCACCGTAATCGTTGACTGCGTAATGCTGTGTTGCGCGATTGTCCCATATCGCGATATCGCCCTCTAGCCAGTTCCAGCGCACAGTGTTTTCGGGCGCGGTGACGTGAGACTGGAACAGATCGAACAGCTTTTGTCCGTCGTACTTAGGGACCCCAATAAAGTGCTTCACCAAGGCGCCGAGCACCAGCGCCCGCTCGCCTGTTTCGGGGTGGACGCGCACGACGGGATGCTCGGTCTCAAAAACCGTTCTGGTGAACACCTCGTCAAAGTGTCTCTTGTCGACCTCGCGGACGCGCGCGATTCCGGCGTAATCGAAAACGTTGCTGTGAACGGCCCATAGTTCCTCTGCAAGCCGCTGTAGCGGTGCCGGTAGATCAAGATAAGCAGCCGCTGTGTTCGACCACACGGTGTCGCCTCCGAACGTTGGCATTACAACGGCTCGTAGGACCAAAGTTTTGGGATAGGCTTCGGCGAAGGTCCCATCCGCATGCCAAACATCGGCGCGACCGCCGCCGCGACTGGAGTCCAGTTCGAGGAGCGACGCCATCCCCTTGGTAGGACCGAGCATCGGATGGGGAACTAGCTTTCCAAGGCGAGCGGCAAAGCGCTCATGCTCGGCGTCATTGAGATGTCCTTGATTGCGGAAGAAGATCACCTTGTGCTCGAGCAACAAGCTGTTAATAGCGTCGATCGTGTGGTCCGGTAGATCGCCCGATAGCTTGATATTTTTGACTTCGGCACCGATGCGCGCTGCACGCTTCACAACATCGGTGCCTGAAATGACGTCACCGATCACAGTCGTTCTGCTCATGTTGTTTTTCCAAGCCCCTCGCAGTGTCTTCCTCGCCTCTCGGTAGCGAATGATTCCAGCAAGCATCGTGCCATGTGACGGACTCAGGCCGACCATGTAGACTCACATGGGCGCCGAGCGGATCGCGATATTTGGCGCAAGCTTTCGGACTGAACTGACTGATAGTTCGCCCGTGTGACGAAAGAACTTGATCGCCGACCACTCTCGTCGAATGGTGTGAAGACCAAGCGGACAGCAAGAGCGCGCAAACGGCAGATTCTTCTGTTCTGCTATTGTGGTGACTCATCCGATCGGAAGAATGCAATGCTTCTGCAAAATGGGTAATAATTCGTGATGGTCATGAATCATGTAATCAGGCCCCGCGGCGCGCAAGCGTGCTTCGGAAACGAATCCCCCCATTATTGATACGTTGATAAGACCGAGATTGCGGGCAATCTCCGTCTCAACTGGCATGTCACCCACGATGACGGTTCTTTGTGGAGGTATATCATTGGCCTGCATATACAAGCGCAGACGTTCTTCCTTGTTCACGCTCTTAAACTGGGTTGCGCGGTTCTCAAATGCCAAAATGTCCGTGACGTGAGTCTTGATTCCAAGTCTTCGCACTTGCGCGCGAATTGGTTCAACAATGTGATTGCTGACAATAATGGTGTGAACGGCTCTGTGATCAGCGGCGAGCAAAACATTTCGTGCCCCTTTGCGTAAGGCAGCGTTGCGCGCCAAGAATTCGTAAGTGTCATGAAAAATGGCGCTGTCATTTCTCTCCACGACGTCGATTTCATCTTTCGACATGTCTAGGTTGCGGAAGAGAACCGAAAGAGGGAGTTCGAATTCCTCTCGAAGCCTGCGCATATCTACGGCTGCGCGACCGAAGCGGCTCAAAATTGCATTGATGGTTTGAAGCACCGCATTGGCATCATCGAGCAGCGTGCCATTCCAGTCGAACACAATCGCGGATTTCATGGGCGAATGAACCTAAGGCAAGTACCGCGGCGGTAAATGCATTTGCGATCGGACAATTGCGGATCCGTATGTCTAGTATTGCGCCCGGTCAAGTAAACGCGCGGATCGCTGTTCGGTGTAGGACGCGCGAACTAGGGAAGAAGAGCATAACCGTTTTCCTCTGTATCTTTGAAGCTGATCTTTGCTGGAGCAATGGTCGTGCCAACGCCGCAAGCGCGCAGTAAGCGGCAAACTGTGCTTTGAAAAATCTGAACCCGACGCGCAGTGTGGCGATCCTGACATGACCTTACGTCGCTGTCAGAAAACGGACCAAGATTTTTACGGTGGACCAGCCACAGCATAGAGCTGGCGACGCCGACGTATCTTGTTTTCGTCATTCGGCGGTCGGATCCCTCCCGCGCCAGCAATGAAATGCATGAGTAGTGAAAAGACTTGGCTTACTGTTTTAGCTGGCTACCCAGACAAGCCCGAGGGTGGCGCTTTGGAGCAGTCGTGGAGTAACTCGTCACCGACGCAGTCAAGGAAGTTGGCGAGCGGCAGGTCCGGTCGATGGCCGGGTGCAATCGGTGCCGATCGTGGGCGCCGCCAGATCACCTTTTCCGGAGACGTCATCAGGGTCGGTCTTCTGAAAGAACTGAGCTTGTTACGTAAAAACCAGTGTTCATGCGGCAGAGTTTAGGGGCGCTCGGAAATCGCTAGGATTGCTTCTCGTTGCGATCAGATGCTGATTTTGAACTTGGTCAGGTCACATTGCAGCTCGCCGGCTCGACATCTCAGCGAGCGCCGTTCTCGTCAGGAAATGCCGCAACGAAATCGCAATGAATTGGGTGAAACGACCGTGAACAAAACGGGACGGGAGTGGCCACCACACAAGAAAAATCAATAAGTTAGAAGATGCTCACTGCGTTCGGGACGCAGGGGTCGCAGGTTCGAATCCTGCCACTCCGACCATTCTTTCAAGCACTTATAGTTTCTGTGTTTTTCGTGCGCAACGACATGCGCATCGATTTGAAGCGCGGCTGCCATGTCGGTCGATTTCGGGACGCCGGTCCCTGATATCGGCGATTCGGGACCATTGGAGCGCACGAGGGTAACGGCCCCTGACGTGATGTTGCGTAGCACGTCACCAAGCACCACACGCTCTCCCTTCGGATCTCTCGGCTGATCCTGTCCGACATCAAAGCACGAATAGCCCGCCGCGAGTAGTGCTCAGCTTGCCGGCGCAAATACCTGTCAGGGGTTGCCGACCTCAAAGGCCAGCAGAACGTTGCCGGGCAGCCCGCTCCATTGCGCGTAGCCGGAATTGACGTACAGCATTCCGTCGACGACGACCGGGCCGGGTCCGTCCATGGCGCCGCCATGGGCCGCAACGCCGTTGACCGTGGTGTAGTCGCGGGCGGTGTCGATCTCCCAGAGCAGCCGTGCGTCATCGGTCGCGTAGGCGCGCAGGAAGCCGCTCACGCCGCCCGAGAAGACGACGCCAGGAATGGCGGTGACCGCCGCGGAGAGCGCGGGACTGCACTGCGGGCGGTCGCCACAGGCCACCGGCGCGACCTGCATCGCGATCTTCCCGGTCGCAAGATCGAGCCCGAACAGGCCGCCACCTTCGCTTGAATTCAGACGTCGCGTGCCGTCCCGGAGAAATCGTACGTCCGAATTGGCGACATAGATTCGGTCCTGGTCGGCGGCGGAACCCCATTCGGTCCCGCCCAACGCGCCACCCTTGCCGATCCGCGTCTGCCACAGGATCTTGCCCTCGTGGTCGGGATCGAGCGCGTGGACCACGCCGGATTTCTGGCCGATCACCAGCACGCGCTGTCCGTTGCGCAAGCTCACCAGGATCGGCGATTGGCCGAAATCATGGTCGGGGCCGCGGTCTTCCGGACAATTGCTCTGATCGGTGCCGAAACACGCAACGACGAAGCTGTCCTTCGGCGTGGCCTGTTGGTGCCAAAGCATTCGGCCGGTCGTGAGATCGAACGCGAGGATGGCATCGCTGGTGTCGGTTGCCGGGTCGGCATAGCTGTTCGAGGTCGCGATATAGAGCGCCTGGCGCTGCACATCGATCGTCGGCGCGGACCAGACCGACGCGCCGGCCGGACCGAACAACTGGGTCCCGAGGGCGTTCGCCCGTGTCGGATGCGGTGCCTCGGGAATCGTATAGGCCTTCCAGATCTGCGCACCGGTCTCGGCTTTCAGCGCAACGACGCTGCCGCGAAACGTACAGCACTGGTAGGTGGGACGAGACCCGATAGCCTCCTCGATCGATGAAACCCCGACATAGACGGCGCCGGAATAGAACACTGGCGCACCGGTAATCCGGGCCGCCACATGATCGTCGACCTTGCTCTTCCAGATCAGCTTGCCGGTCGCGGCATTCAGGGCGTAGACGTTGGCGCGCACATCACCAAAGAAGATGGCAGGCTGGCCGTTGTCCAGCGGGGCAAAGCTGATGGCCGTCCGCACCGGCGCCTCGGTCGGAAACTCCCAGCGCGTGCAGCCGCTTTTGGCGTCGAGGGCGTGGACCTTGCGGTCACCGCCACCGACGAACAGCAAGCCGCCGACGACAGCCGGCTGCGCGTTGGCGTTGGACGTGTCAGGAAATCCGAACGCCCATTTCAGACGCAGCCGCGGGACCTGGTCTTGCGCGAGGCTGGCCATTGCCGCCGGCTGAAACCGGCTGTTGTTGATATCCGCGCCCCAACCGTTCCACCGCGGCCCGTCGATCGGCGTCGGAAAGCCGGTCTCGTTCTGCGGGCATTGGCCCGCGCTCTCGGTTGCCGCGAGCGACGCGGCCTTTCCGGTGACGAGCGAGGCGATCGCCGCCCGCTCGTCGCTGGTCAGTCCCTGCGCGAAGGATGCCATCGGGCCCGTGGAGATCGCACCAAGCACCTCGTCGAACGATCTGGATTGCAGCGCGGTGCGGCTCGGCGCGCGAATAGCCGCGTTGCTGCTGTCGTGACATTGCGCACAGCGTTGCGCGTAGAGGTCGGCACCGGCTTGCTGCGCCGCGGCGGGCAGGCAAGACGAGATCAGGGCGACGGCAATCGCAGCACTCAGTTTCATCGTGATTCACCGGCGTTGGCTTTGATGAAGAGAGCAATTGCAGCTTAGCACAACCTTCCGGCTGCCATCGTACCTGGCGGAGGCCGGCCGCATGTATGGCGGTGCAGGATCCGATCGCCGCCTTCAATTCGAGCGCCCGCTAGCGCGATCTCCCATTGACAGGTCGGCCGATGTGATAGAATTATAACAAGATAAGTTGCAAAAATAACAATATGTCACCATCGTACCAGCGCCGCGCGCGGTCGACGGGAGGAAAATTTGGAATTGTCCGGTTCGATCGCAGCCGAGCCTCGGCCGTCGACGGCGCTGTTGATGGTCGGTGGCATCAACAAGCGCTTCGGCGGCGTGCGGGCGTTGCGCGACGTCAACCTCGAGGTCCGGGCCGGCGAGGTGCACGCGCTGCTGGGCGAGAACGGGGCCGGCAAGTCCACGCTGATCAAGATCCTCAGTGGTGTCCACGCGGCCGACAGCGGCACGATCGAGATCGCCGGCAAACCGGCTACGTTCGACAGTCCGGCTAGATCGCGCGAGGCAGGCATCGCCGTCGTCTATCAGGACCTCAGTCTCGTCGAGTCGCTGAGCGTCGCCGACAATTTGTTGCTCGGCCGCGAGCCGCGTACGCGGTTCGGCTTTGTCCGCAAGCGCGAACTGATGGCCAGGGCCGGGGCGTTCCTGAGCGAACTCGGCATTCCCCTTGATACCAAGGCAACAGTCGGCTCGCTGCCGTTCGCCTACCGCCAGATGACCGAGATCGCCAAGGCACTGATGGGCGAGGTGCGCCTGTTGATCCTCGATGAACCGACATCGTCCCTGACTTCGGATGAAGTTCGCATCCTGTTCGATGCGATCGGCAAGGCGACGCGCCGCGGCGTCGGCGTGATCTACGTGACCCATCGGCTGAACGAGGTCTTCGAGATCTCGCAGCGTGTCACGGTGCTGCGCGACGGCGCCAATGCCGGCACATTCGTCACCGCCGAGACCGACATGAAGCGGCTGGTGAACGCCATCATCGGCACCGATCGATTGGCGCCCGCGGTGTCGCGCGCCGAGGCTGCGGCCGCGCGTTCGTTCGATCCGTCGCCGATTCTGTCGCTGTCGGGCGTGTCCAACGACCGCCTGTCAGCCGTCGAATTGTCCGTGATGAACGGTGAGATCCACGGCCTTGCCGGATTGATCGGCAGCGGGCGCACCGAGATCCTGGAGACGATCTTCGGCCTTCGGCCGGTCGAGACCGGCACACTGGCGATCGAGGGCCGGCCGTGGCTGCCGAACGGCGCGGCCGATGCGATCGACCATGGCGTCGCGCTGGTGCCGGAAGACCGGCACATGCAGGGCCTGGTGCTGGATCATTCGATCGAGCGCAACATCACCTTGCCGCGGATTCTGCAATTCTCGCGCTGGGGCTTCATGCAGCAGCGCGCCGCCGCCCGGCGTGCGGATGCTGCGGTGGCGAGGCTGTCGGTGAAGGCGCAAGGCGCCTCGAGCCTGGTCAGGACATTGTCCGGCGGCAACCAGCAGAAGGTCGTGTTCGGAAAATGGAATGATCCGCGGCCGCGCGTGCTGCTGCTGGACGAGCCGACGGTCGGCGTCGACGTCGGCGCGCGCGAGGAGATCTACGGCGTGATCCGCAATGCCGCCCGCGACGGCACCGGCGTCCTGGTGGTCTCGTCGGACCTCGTCGAACTGATCGAGCTCTGCGACCGCATCTCCGTGATCGTCGATGGACGCGTGGCGCGAACGCTGGTGCGCGGGGAGATCGATGATGCCGAAGAGCTCCATCATCTGCTGCAGATCTACCAGGCTTCCGAACAAGGCGTATTGCAAGAGCTGCCCGCATGACCGAATTGACCGCGCCCAACCTCGTCGCCTCGTCGACCCGATCCGATCGTCGCCGCAAGCTGCTGCAGAATCTGCTGCGGGGCGAGCGGCCCTACATGCTGTACATCGCCTTCCTGGTGCTGTTGGTCGTGTTCAGCCTGTCCTCGCCCTGGTTCCTGTCGGTCGACAATTTCCTGAACATCGGACGCCAGACCACGCTGGTCTCGATCATCGCGGTCGGCATGACCTTTGTGATCATCGCACGCCAGATCGATCTGTCGGTCGCGTCGACCTTGGCGCTGTCGGGAATGGCCGCGGCGCTCGCGATGAGCCAGATCAACAACAGCTGGATCGTCGGCGCTGCCGCCGGGCTCGGCACCGGCGCGCTGGTCGGGCTGCTCAACGGCATCCTGACCACGCAGCTCTCGATCCCGTCGTTCCTGGTGACGCTGGGTTCACTGAGCATGGCGCGCGGTTTGGCGATGATGGTGACCAATACCAAGCCTGTCATCATCACCAACGAGACATACTTTGCGATCTTCGGCGAAGGCTCGTTCCTGGGCATACCGGTTCCGATCGCCTGGACGCTGGTGGCGATGATCGTCGGCATCCTGCTGCTTCACTATAACGTGTTCGGCCGCCGCATCTATGCGGTCGGCGGCAATCCGACCGCGGCGCTGTATTCCGGCATCAACACCAAGTGGGTGACGACCGCGGCCTTTGTGCTGACCGGCGCGCTGGCCGGACTTGCGGCGCTGGTGCTGTCCGCGCGCTCGCACGCCGCGCGGCCCGACGTCGTGCAGGGCATGGAGCTCGACGTCATCGCCGCCGTGATCCTCGGTGGTTGCAGCCTGTTCGGCGGGCGCGGCTACATCCTCGGGACGCTGTTCGGCAGCCTCATCATCGGCACGCTCAACAACGGCCTCGTGCTGCTCGGCGTCAGCTCGCCACTGCAACTCGTCATCAAGGGAGCGATCATCGTGGCCGCAGTCGCCTTCACGAAGCGCTAGAGCACGACGGCGCAGCGCATGGGCCGCAAGGCCAGGCGTTGCAAGGGTAAGGGCAAGGTCGCCGGCCTCCGGTCAATCGGCGACCAAAACGGGAGGAAACAATGAAGCCAATCTTGCGACAAACCCTGCCGCTGACCGCGCTGATCGCGGCGACGGCCATTTCGATCGCCCCCTCGGCTCGCGCCGAAGTGCCTGCAACCTGCGTCAAGGGCGTCGATCTCGCGACGCTTGGACCGAAATCGATCGTCGGTCAGGGGCCGCACGGCGAGAAGGCCGCCTCGCCCGAAGTGCTGGCGCTGTCGGACGCCGATGCCGCCAAGATCAGGGAGAAGCATTTCAAGGTCGGCATCTCCATGCAGACCGTCAATCTCGACTGGGCGCAACTGCAGATCCAGGGCATCACCGACACGCTGAAGAAGTATGGTGTGACCGTCACCGGCGTCGCGTCCGCCGAGTATCAGGTCGACAAGCAGATCGCCGACATCGAGAACACCATCCAGCAGCATCCGGATGGCATCATCTCGATCCCGGTCGATTTCACCGCGACCGCGCCGACCTACAAGAAGATCGCCAAGGCCGGCATCAAGCTCGTGCTGATGGACAGCATTCCGACCGGACTGAAGCATCCCGAGGAATATGCCTCGATGATCTCGGCGGACAGCCAGGGCAACGGTCTGATCGCGGCCCAGATCCTGGCGTCCTGCGTCGCGCAGGGCGGCACCATCGGCCTCGTCAATTTCGGCGTCGACTATTTCAGCACCAACGAGCGCACCAAGGGTGTCCGCGAGTGGATGCAGAAGAACCGCCCGGACATCAAGATGAAGCAGGTCGACTTCACCGACCCGCCGAAGGTGTCGCAGATCGCAGGCGACTTCCTCACCGGCAATCCGGATATCAAGGGCCTGTTCGCGGTTTGGGATCAGCCGGCGCTGGATACGCTGAGCTCGATGCGCGCGCAGGGTATCGACATTCCGGTCACCACCGTCGACCTCGGCCTGCAATCGGCGATCGAGATCGCCAAGGGCGGACCGCTGAAAGCGACCGGATCGCAGCGCCCCTATGACCAGGGTGTCGCCGAAGCGATGGCCATGATGAACGCGCTGCTCGGCAAGGAAACGCCGGGCTGGATCGGTGTGCAGTCGCTGCCGGTGACGCAGTCCAACGTGCTGGAATCCTACAAGACGGTGTTCAAGAAGGAGCCGCCGCCGGAGCTGACCGACGCCTGCAACAAGGCGAAGCCTGCCTGCAACTGAGCCGCAGGAGTTCGATGCGTGGTCACGCGAGCCCGCGCATCGTGAGCAGCCTGATCCGGGCGTGCCGGCCCCCGCTCGGATCAGGTTGCGCTGGTCACGTATTCTACGGGGAGGCTCCGGAAGTGCTTGCGCATGTCCGCTGACGCCGCGCCGCCGACGATGATGCGCGAGAACGCGCCGATATCGGAGAAGAATGCCGACTTGAGGCTGCCGAGCTTGCTCGCGTCGATCACCAGGATGCTCTCCATCGCGGTCTCGATGACGGCCTGCTTGACGGCGACCTCGTGAAAATTCGAGCAGCTCGCGCCGCGGGTCCAGTGTACGCCGCCCGCGGAGATGAAGGCCTTGTTGATGCCGAGCCGCCGCAGATAGGACAGGCCGTCGTCCGACGCAAAGGACTGCGACGACGGATGGTAGAGGCCGCCCATCAGCATCACCTGCGTGGCCGGCCGGCGCGTCACGATCGACGCCACGTTCATCGAATAGCAGATCACCGAAAGCGGCAGGTCCTCCGGCAGGCAGTCCGCCAGCGACTGCATCGTCGTGCCGCAATCGATGAAGATCGTATCGCCTTCCTTGATCGAGGCCGCGGCAGACCGGCAGGCGAGACGCTTGTCCTGGGTGTGCTGATCGATCTCCTGCTCGAACGTGTACTTGACCCCGGTCGGCGACGCCGCATTGACAACGTACCCGCCGAGCAGCGCCAGCGCGGCGTCCGGCCCGGCGAGATCGCGCCGGACCGTCATTTCGGAAACCTTGAGGAGCTCGGCGGCGTCCTTCAGATGCAGCGTGCCGCTCGATTCGACGGCGCGGCGCAGCCTCTGCAGGCGCTGCACGCGCGTCTCGCTTGGTCGTGCGTTCGATGTTTCAGCCATTTTGATCGCCGGGCTTGCTTATCCGATTGACAATGATCTTACAATGTTGTGAGTTTATCAACGTCGATTTGTTATAATAATAACATCCAGTCCGGCGGGCTGATCGAGGGTCGGGGACGGTGTCGTCCTCAGGCAGTCGGCAAACCCCGCGGCAAGGTCAGGGGAGTTGCGATCGACACATTCAGTCTATCTGGCGATCTCGTCGATTCGCTAGGACCGCACGGCGCCTCCATGACGCAGAGCGTCTTCATACAGAATCCGTCCCCATTGGCCGCGCAGCCGCCTTCTCCGGGCGGCGAACATCCGCTGCCGCGCAACGCTGGCCGCGCGATCGAGATGGATTGGATCGATGAGATCAGGATCAATCTGTCGGCCGCCGAACGCCGTGTCGCGAGCCTGCCGGGCCGGCGCACGGTCAAGAAGGACGCGCAGGCGGCGTGGCTTCTCAAGGCGATCACCTGCATCGACCTGACGACGCTCAATGGCGACGATACGACCGAACGGGTGAAGCGTCTCTGCGCCAAGGCCAAAGCGCCGGTGCGCGGCGACCTTCTCGAGCGGCTCGGCTTTGCCGGCCGCGAGCTGCATACCGGCGCGGTCTGTGTCTACCATCGGTTCGTGGCGACCGCCGTCGAAGCGCTCGACGGATCGGACATCCCGGTCGCGGCGGTCTCGACCGGATTTCCCGCCGGTCTCGTGCCGCATGATCTGAAGCTGAAGGAGATCGAGGCGTCGGTCCGCGACGGCGCGCAGGAGATCGACATCGTCATCACGCGCGAGCATGTGCTGACCGGCGATTGGCGGGCGCTTTACGCCGAGGTGCAGGATTTCCGCGCCGCCTGCGGCGACGCGCATCTGAAGACGATCCTGGCCACCGGCGATCTCAAGACGCTGCGCAACGTCGCCAAGGCGTCGATGGTCTGCATGATGGCCGGCGCCGACTTCATCAAGACCTCCACCGGCAAGGAAAGCGTCAACGCGACGCTGCCGGTGACGCTCGCGATGCTGCGGATGATCCGCGCCTATCAGGAGCGCACCGGCTACCAGATCGGCTTCAAGCCGGCCGGCGGAATCTCGACGGCAAAGGACGTGCTCAACTATCAGTTCCTGATGAAGGAGGAACTGGGCCGTGACTGGCTCGAGCCGGATCTGTTCCGCGTCGGCGCCTCCAGCTTGCTCGCCGATATCGAGCGACAGCTCGAGCATCACGTGACCGGCCACTATTCGGCCTTCAATCGCCACCCCGTGGGATGAGACTCCAGCGATGAGCGTCGCAAGCTATTTCGAGACCATGGAGTATGGCCCCGCGCCGGAGGCGGACGGCGAGGCACGCGCCTGGCTGGCGCGGCATGGCGCCACGTTCGGGCATTTCATCGCCGGCAAGTTCACGGCGCCGCATGCCGGCAAGCACCTCACGACGACCGAGCCTGCCACCGGCAAGACGCTGGCGCGCATCGCGCAGGGCGCTGCCGCCGATGTCGAGGCGGCGGTCAGCGCCGCGCGCACCGCGCAGACAGCCTGGGCGAAGCTTGGCGGCCACGGCCGCGCGCGTCATCTCTATGCATTGGCACGCGTGCTGCAGCGGCACGCCCGGCTGTTCGCCGTGCTGGAGGCGATCGACAACGGCAAGCCGATCCGGGAAACCCGCGATCTCGACGTGCCGCTCGCCGCACGCCATTTCCTCTATCACGCCGGCTGGGCGCAGTTGCAGGAGCGCGAATTCGCCGATCAGGTGCCGGTTGGCGTGATCGGGCAGATCATTCCGTGGAATTTTCCGCTGCTGATGCTGGCGTGGAAGATCGCGCCGGCGCTGGCCGCGGGCAATACGGTGGTGCTGAAGCCGGCGGAGTTCACCTCGCTCACGGCGCTGCTGTTCGCCGAACTTTCGGCCGAGGCCGGCCTGCCGCCGGGCGTGCTGAATGTCGTGACCGGCGACGGTGCCACCGGCGCGCTGCTGGTCGAAAGTCCCGGCGTCGACAAGATCGCGTTCACCGGCTCGACCGAGGTCGGACGGCTGATCCGCCAGTCGACCGCGGGGACCGGCAAATCGCTGACACTCGAGCTTGGCGGCAAGTCGCCGTTCATCGTGTTCGACGATGCCGATATCGACGGCGCGGTGGAAGGCGTGGTCGATGCCATCTGGTTCAACCAAGGTCAGGTCTGCTGCGCCGGCTCGCGACTGCTGCTGCAGGAGGGGATCGCGGAGACTTTCCGCCGGCGCCTGATCCGCCGCATGGAGACGCTTCGCGTCGGCATGCCGCTCGACAAGGCGATCGACATGGGCGCGGTGGTCGCGCCGGTGCAACTCGAACGGATCAAGTCGCTGGTTGAGACAGGGGTGAGGGAAGGCGCCGAGAAATATCAGGGGTCCGGTGCGATCCCGGCGGAGGGATGTTTCTATCCGCCGACCTTGCTCTGGAATGTGCATCCGTCCTCGACGGTTGCGACCGAAGAGATCTTCGGCCCGGTCGTGGTGGCGATGACGTTCCGCACTCCTGACGAGGCCGTGATGCTCGCCAACAACACGCGCTATGGTCTTGCCGCCAGCGTGTGGAGCGAGACGATCGGGCTGGCGCTCGATATCGCGCCGAAGCTGCTGGCCGGCGTGGTCTGGGTCAACGCCACCAATCTGTTCGACGCCAGCGTCGGCTTCGGCGGCTATCGCGAGTCCGGATTCGGCCGCGAGGGCGGCCGTGAAGGCATGTACGAGTATCTCAAGCCGAAGGCCTGGAGCGGGCGCAAGGCGCGGGCCAAGGCATCGCCGCTGCTGACGGCTTCCGGCGCCAGCGCAGGATTCGATGTGCCGCCGATCGATCGGACGGCAAAACTGTTCGTCGGCGGCAAGCAGGTGCGCCCGGACGGCAATTATTCGCGTGCGGTGCTGTCGCCGAAAGGCCGGCGCCTCGGCGAGGCAGGCGAGGGCAATCGCAAGGATATCCGCAATGCGGTGGCCGCGGCGCGCTCCGCCGAGTCCTGGGCGCGGGCGACGGCGCATAATCGCGCCCAGATCCTCTATTACCTTGCCGAGAATCTTTCCGCGCGCGGCGACGAATTCGCCCGCCGCATCGCCGACATGACCGGCGTGTCGGCTGCGAAGGCGCGCACGGAAATCGATGCGAGCATCGAGCGGTTGTTCAGCTATGGCGCCTGGGCGGACAAATTCGAAGGATCCATCCACGCGCCGCCGCTGCGCGGCGTGGCGCTCGCGATGCATGAGCCGATCGGCGTGGTCGGCGTCGCCTGTCCCGACGAGGCACCGCTGCTCGCCTTCATCAGCCTGGTGGCGCCGCTGGTTGCGATGGGCAACCGGGTCGTCGCCGTGCCGAGCGAGCGGCATCCGCTCGCCGCGACCGACTTCTACCAGGTGCTGGAGACCTCGGACGTGCCGGGCGGCGTGGTCAACATCGTCACCGGCGATCACAGCGAGTTGGTCAGGGTGCTTGCCGAGCACGACGATGTCGACGCGCTCTGGGCGTTCGGATCGCAGGACGCTTCAATGACAGCCGAACGGCACTCGATCGGCAATCTCAAGCGGACGCTGGTCGATCATGGCCTCGCGCTCGATTGGTACGACAAGGCCGCGAGTGAGGGTCCGATCCTGCTCCGCCACGCGGTGCAGGTGAAGAACATCTGGATTCCGTACGGTGACTAGCGACGTCACCTTGCGGTGATGTCGATAGGGGTTCGGACCGTCAGAGTCCGGCGAGTTTGAAGACAAGGGAGGGACGCAACATGCTCAAGGGCATCGATCCACTGCTCAATGCCGACGTGCTCTATGCCCTGCGGGCGATGGGGCATGGTGATCGCCTGGTGGTGTGCGATACCAATTTTCCAGCCGACTCGATCGCGCGGCAGACAGTTCTCGGCCGGTTGCTGCGCATCGACAATGTCAGCGCGGCCAGGGCGATCGAGGCGATCCTGTCGGTGATGCCGCTCGATACATTTGTCGACGATGCCGCGATCCGCATGGAGATTGTCGGCCAGGCTCAGGAAGTTCCACCCGTGCAGCGCGAGGTGCAGGCCGCGATCGATCGCGCGGAGGGACGGTCCTGGCCGCTGGTCGGCGTCGAGCGCCACGCTTTCTACGAGAAGGCGAAGACGGCCTATTGCGTGATCGCGACGGGCGAGCGGCGCTTCTACGGCTGCTTCCTGTTCAGCAAGGGCGTGATCGGGCCGGACGGGGAGTGACGAGATGAGCAAGAGTGGCGTCGCCGTCCTCGGCGTCTTCGTCGTAGACTTGGCGTTCCGCGCCGGCAACATGCCGGCGATCGGCGAGACCATCGCCGGTTCAGGATTCGCGATGGGGCCCGGCGGCAAGGGATCCAACCAGGCTGTCGCGGCCGCGCGGGCCGGCGCCGGCGTGAGCTTCATCTCCCGGATCGGCAGCGACGCCTTCGGCGAGCTTGCGATCAGGACCTGGGAGGCCGAGGGAATCCGGCCGCGCGTGGCCAGGACCGCGGATGCGCCGACCGGCGCGGCGTTTATCTATGTCCATGAGACGCGCGGCGACAACGCCATCATCGTGGTGCCGGGTGCAGCGGGCGGTATCGGCCCGGCCGATGTCGACGCGGTGGCGGACGCGATCCGCGACAGTCGCGTGTTCGTGACGCAGCTCGAGCAGCCGGTCGATGCAGCGCGCCGCGGGCTCGAGATCGCGCGCGCCGCCGGCAGCATCACGGTGTTCAATCCGGCACCGGCGATCCAATTCGACGATGGCCTGTTTGCGCTGTGCGATTATGTCGTTCCCAACGAGACCGAGGCCGAAGCGCTCACAGGCATCGCGGTGGGCGACCTCGCCGGCGCCCGCCGCGCCGGCGACGCCCTGTTGGCCAAAGGCGCCGGCACGGCGCTGATCACCCTCGGCGAGCGCGGCGCGCTATTCCATGCGCGGGATCGCTCGCTGCACGTGCCGCCCTTCGCGGCCGGCACGGTCGTCGAAACCACCGGGGCGGGCGATGCCTTCGTCGGCGGCTTCGCGGCGGCGCTCGCGGACGGCGTCGATCCGCTCGAGGCCGCGCGCTTCGGTTCGGCTACGGCGGGAATCTCGGTGACCCGGCCGGGCACCGCGCCCGCGATGCCGCGGCGCGCGGAGATCGAAGCGCTGCTGAGGGGATGATGCTGCGATGATGCGGAATGATCCGATCAAGCATGTCTTCATCTGGCCGGCGGTGCTCGTCGTGCTGGCGATCTCGATTTTTCCGCTGATCTATTCGCTGACCACGAGCTTCCTCAGCTACCGCCTGATTCCGCCGATCCCGCCGCGCGTCGTCTGGCTCGGCAATTATGCGACGTTGTTGCAGGAGCCGCGGTTCTGGAATGCGCTCTTCACCACAACGCTGATTGCGCTGATTGCGGTCGGGCTGCAATACGCGATCGGATTCGGCGTCGCCCTGGCCTTGAACGCGCGGGTGCCGGGCGAGCGGCTGTTCCGCGTCGCCCTGCTGCTGCCGATGCTGCTGGCGCCCGTCGCGGTCGCGCTGGTGGCGCGCATGATCTTCAATCCGACGATGGGACCGCTCAATCAGTTCCTGTCGAAGTTCGGCCTCGTGAACCTGCCGTTCCTTACCAATGGACATTGGGCACTCGCCTGCATCATCGCGGTCGAGGTCTGGCAGTGGACCCCGTTCGTCATCCTGATGATGCTGGCCGGGCTGCAAACGCTTCCCGAAGACGTGTACGAGGCCGCCGAGCTCGAGAATGCCAGCGCCTGGCAGCAGTTCTGGGGCATCACCTTTCCGATGATGCTGCCGATCTCGGCTGCCGTCGTCTTCATTCGCCTGATCGAGAGCTACAAGATCATGGACACGGTGTTCGTGATGACCGGCGGCGGGCCGGGCGTCGACACCGAGACGCTGACGCTGTTCGCCTATCAGGAAGGCTTCAAGAAGTTCAATCTCGGCTACACATCGGCGCTCAGCTTCCTGTTCCTGATCGCGATCACGATCATCGGTGTCACCTATCTGGCGCTGCTGCGGCCGCATCTGGAGAAGCGCCGATGAGCGGGCAGGGCTTGACGGGACTGTCGCCATGGGGCCGCCGCCTGGTCGCTGCCGGCGTTCTCATCTGGTGTCTGATCACGGTGTTTCCGCTCTATTGGGTGGTGGTGACCGCATTCAAGACGCCGCCCGGCGTCGTCGGCGGACCTACCTATCTGCCGTTCATCGACTTCACGCCGACCTTGCAGCCCTTCATCGATCTCTATCAGGGCATCCGCGGCGAGTTCTTCCGGCCCTTCCTGAACTCGACCATCGTTGGCCTGTCCGCGGCGGCGATCGCCACGGCGATCGGCGCGATGGCGGCCTATGCGCTGGTGCGGTTCGAGTTCAAGGTCCGCTTCGGCGCGGGCCTCGTGTTCTTCCTGCTCGCGCTCGGCGGCTACCTGCTGTTCAACACGACGTTCGGGTTCACCCGCCCGCAGGCCCTGTTGCTGGCCTTTCCGATCGCGCTGATCGTGGCCGTCGCCGCCAACCGACTGCCGTTGCCAGGACCGATCCTCGGCAACGAGGACATCCTGTTCTGGTTCGTCAGCCAGCGCATGTTCCCGCCCATCGTCACCGCCTTTGCGCTGTATCTGCTCTACAGCGAGGTCGGCCGGCTCGGCTTCCAGCTGATCGACAGCTTTGTCGGCCTGACGCTGTGCTACGTCGCTTTCTCGCTGCCGATCGTCGTCTGGCTGATGCGCGACTTCTTCGAGGCTGTGCCGATCGAGGTTGAGGAGGCGGCGATGGTCGACAATGTGCCGAGCTGGCGCATCTTCTTCGGCATCGTGGTGCCGATGTCGATGAACGGGTTGCTCGCGACGTTCATGATCACGCTGGCCTTCGTCTGGAACGAGTTTCTGTTCGCGCTGTTCCTGACCAATTCCAGATGGCAGACGCTGCCTATCCTGGTGGCGGGACAGAACAGCCAGCGCGGCGACGAATGGTGGGCGATATCGGCTGCGGCGCTCGTCGCCATCGTTCCCATGATGATCATGGCGGGCCTCCTCAGCCGGATGATGCGGTCGGGCCTGCTGCTCGGGGCCATCAAATAGCAAAAAACCTTGTAGGGAGGACTAGACGATGTTGCGACGGACGTTCCTGATGCTGACCACCTCGCTCGCGATGGCCTGTGCCGCGAGCCAGGCGAATGCTGCCTGCAGTCCGGACTATACCGGCGTCACCCTGACGGTGGCGTCGCAGACCGGGCCGTATATTGCCTCCGCGCTCAAGCTCGGCGCGGACGAATGGGCCAAGAAGACCTGCGGCAAGGTCAATGTCGTCGAATTCCCGTGGTCCGAGCTCTATCCGAAGATCGCGACATCGCTGACGGCGTCGGATGCGACGTTCGACCTCGTCAGCTTCGCGCCGGCCTGGCTGCCTGATTTTGTGCCCTATCTCAGCGAGATGCCGAAGGAGATGCAGTCCGGCAAGGACTGGGACGATATCGAGCCGGCCTATCGCGAACGGCTGATGGTGTGGGAAGGCAAGATCTACTCGCAGTCGATGGATGGCGACGTCCACACCTATACCTACCGCACCGACCTGTTCAGCGATCCCAAGGAGAAGGACGCCTTCAAGGCCAAATACGGCTACGACCTCGCGCCGCCGAAGACCTGGAAGCAGTATCTCGACATTGCGGAGTTTTTCCAGCGGCCCGACAAGGGGCTGTGGGGAACGGCCGAAGCCTTCCGCCGCGGCGGTCAGCAGTTCTGGTTCTTCTTCAGCCATGCGGCGGCCTACGCCAACAATCCGAACTATCCGGGCGCGATGTTCTTCGATCCCGAGACGATGGACGCGCAGATCAACAATCCGGGCTGGGTGAAGGGGCTCGAGGAATACATCAGGGCATCGAAGCTCGGGCCGCCCAACGCGCTGAATTTCTCGTTCGGCGAGGTGAACGCCGCCGTGGCCGGCGGCCAGGTAGCGGAATCGATCGGCTGGGGCGACACCGGCGTCATCGCCGCCGACCCGAAGCAGTCGAAGATCTCGGGCAAGGTCGGTTCGGCGATGCTGCCCGGCTCGGACGAGATCTGGAACGCCAAGACCAAGAAGTGGGACAAGTTCCCGAGCGTGCTTCCGGGCCCGTTCATGGCATTCGGCGGCTGGCAGATCGCGGTGCCGAAGGCCGGCAAGAACCAGAAGGCGGCATGGGATTTCGTCAAGACACTGACAAGCCCTGAAGTGTCGGGCCAGGCTGCGATCACCGGCGGCAGCGGCGTCAATCCCTATCGCAAATCGCACACTGCCAATCTGCAACTGTGGAGCAAGATCTTCTCGCCGGAAGAGGCCAAGGAATATCTCGGCGCGCAATCCGACTCCATCAATGCCAAGAACGTCGCGCTCGACATGCGTCTGCCCGGCTACTTCTCTTACACCGAGGTGGTCGAGATCGAGCTCGGCAAGGCGCTGGCCGGCCAGACCACGCCGCAGGCGGCGCTCGACGCGATGGCCAAGGAGTGGAATCGGCTGACCGACGAGTTCGGCCGGGCCAAGCAGCTCGCGGCCTATCGCGCGGCGATGGGTCTTCCGCCGAAGAACTAGCTTTCCAGCGAGACGTCCCGGATGATGCGCGAGCATCGTCCGGGACTTTACTTGCCGTCGACGAAGGGACGGAAAAGGATTCCATGGCGCACGTCGAGATCGAGAACGTCAGCAAGGCATACGGACCCTACAAGATCATCGAAGGGCTCGACCTCAACGTGGCCGACGAGGAGTTTGTCGTGCTTGTCGGCCCGTCCGGCTGCGGCAAGACCACGACGTTGCGCATGATCGCGGGACTGGAGGCGGTGACGAGCGGAACCATCCGCATCGGCAATCGCGACGTGACGCAATTGCGTCCCGGCTTGCGCAATTGCGCGATGGTGTTCCAGAACTACGCGCTCTATCCGCATATGACGGTCGGAGAGAACATCGGCTACGGCATGAAGGTGCGCGGCGAATCGCGCGCCAGCATCGAGAAGGCCGTCAATGACGTGGCACGCGTGCTTGACCTCGAACAATATCTGCAGCGCCGGCCCAAACAGCTCTCGGGCGGGCAGCGCCAGCGCGTGGCGATCGGCCGCGCCATCGTGCGCAGCCCGGATGTGTTTCTGTTCGACGAGCCATTGTCCAATCTCGACGCCAAGCTCCGCATCGAGATGCGGACCGAGATCAAGGCGCTGCACCGCCGTCTCGCCAAGACGATCGTCTATGTCACGCACGACCAGGTCGAAGCCATGACCATGGCCGACCGCGTCGTGGTGATGAACCGCGGCCGGATCGAACAGGCGGCCGATCCGATCACGATCTACGAGAAGCCCAGCAATCTCTTCGTCGCCGGCTTCATGGGCGCGCCCAGCATGAATTTCATCCATGGCGAGCTCGTCGCCCGCGACGGCGTGCTCATTTTTACCGAGCCGTCGGGCACGGCGTTGAGAGTGCCGAAGTCACGCGAGGCGGCCTATGCCGGCAGCATCGGCAAGCCCGTGGTGCTCGGCGTCCGGCCCGACCATGTGTTGCGGCAAGACGCGCCGGCGGGCTCTTCGATCCGGATCCTTGTGAAAGACGTGGAGCCGCTCGGACCGCACACGCTGGTGATCGGGACCGTCGGCCCATTCGTGTTCACGGCGCAAATGCCGGTCGGCGTCGCCGCGGAACCGGATCATGTCATCGACGTCGCGCTCGATCTTGAGCGAACGCACTTGTTCGACAAGGCGTCTGGGACGGCTATTTGCTGATCCGCCGCAGCCTGGCTCGACAACCGCCTGCCTAGCTGCAGAACCCTCGCGCGCGCCGGACCGTATCGGACGGATACAGGCCAAAAGCCGAGCGGTACACCGCAGCGAAACGGCCCATATGGGTAAAGCCCCACTTCAGCGCCACTTCGCTGATCGGGAGCATGTTCTCCGGTCGCGACAGCTCATCGTGGATTGCCTCCAGCCGAATTTGCCGCAAATAGGCGACCGGCGTCGTGCCGTGAATTTTGCGGAAGCCCAATTGCAGCAAACGGCTGCTGACCCCAACCGTTGCGGCAATATCCGATATCGTCAGAGGCAGATGCGGATTGGCCCGCATATACTCGACGGCACGGCGAATGTAGCGCGGCGGCGCATCCAGCGGGTGGCGGCTCAACCGGTCGGTCAACCGATGGGGGACGTTCTCAAGGATGAGCTGTATCGCCGCTTCGGATAGCAGCGCGCTGGCTTTCGGAGAGCGTACCAGGATCCCGTCATACAGACCGGTGGTGCTCGTACGGACAAGCTGAAGAAGGGTCTGTCCAACGCCGGTCGACAAGTCGACGATCGGCGTCAGGTTGAGATCTTCCAGCGCTGTGCTCCCGAACGTCGCAGACAGCACCTTGGCAACTACGCCCGTATGCAAGGTGAGCGTGACGCTTGAGTATCGTCCATCGACCGCTTCGACCCGCTGCGCTTGCATCGTTGGAAGGGGCACGATGGCGATCTCGGAGGGAGTCCGCTGGATGCTCTTTCCTGCAATGAGCATTTCGGCCTGGCCGGCATTCAGCAGGCTTATTGCAAGCTCTCCGGCAGAATTCTCGTATGAATAGCGCCAATCCCAACCGGCCGACAGATCGGCCCGCACGACGTCAATTTCCGCGCCGATGGCTATATCCGCATGCCAGCGAAACGATTCGTCAGGCCGCGGCGAGGAATGCGCATTGATCCCGTGGGGGTGGAGCATTTCAAGGAGTTCTTCGAACGAAGATCCCGATCGCGTGGGAGGTGCAGCGAGTACGTCTTCGACCATCAAATCCCAACCATCGGATGTTTTGCTGTTCGCGGATTGCCCGATCCATCAAGCCGGTCTTCCACCGTTCAGGGCGCCGTCCACACACTAGCACAGCTTAGGTGATTTCGGGGCGCGTGCCCTTTCTCACAATTCCTTCAATGTCCGAATGACGAACAGAATATCCAGATCGCGCAATCGAGCCGCGAAAGCTGACATTAGATCTCATCCGCTCGCCTGCATCGCGCGACAGTTCCGATTCAATCCGCCGCGCCAACGTTCGAGAGCCGCAGCGAATGCACAGCATTCGCGATCGACTGTTCTAGCCACAATCCGAAGGCCTCCATCCGGAATGCGACGTCGTCCATGGACTCGTAGCCCATTTGGCCTAAATCGTCACGACCAACTCAAACGGGTTATGAGAGCATGCTTACAAGGATTACTTGCGTACTCGCGCTTACAGTTCTTTCGTCCATGCCTGCGCTGGCCGATGGTTGCGCGGATCACGTCCAGAGCACCGGCGTTCCCATGGTAACGGGCATGACGCACAAGACCTGGATGATCTTTCCGGCGGTCAATCCCGGTGCCGCCCTCGACAAGGTGTCCCGTGCCGTTCTGGCGGAGGGCTTTGTCGGCGTAAACGTCGACAAGAAACTCGGCACGCTGACCACCCAGCAGGAGACCACCGGATCCGGCCGGCCACAAACGTTGCAGGTCGTCGTCCGCAAGGACGGCAAGGGTAGCCGCGTCGATGCGACCTTCAGCTTGCCGCCGGGACAGTTGGCTCCGGGTGTCGGCGATAACCTCTGCCGCGTCGTGAACGCGGCCGGCCAATGAACGCCGCCCATCCGTGAAGCAGGCTGACGCGCGAATTGTAACCGGCCGCGCGTGTCCGGGTGTCGTCCGGTCCGGAACCAGACGAGCCCATCCATGTCGAGGGAATCGGGACGCAGGTGCCGGCCTGCGCCGACAGCAATGAAGCAGGAGATGTGATGAGTAGGGCTCGCTTTGTGAAAGTTGTTTTGATGGCCGCCACCGGTGCCATGGCGTTTTCGGCCTCCGCCATTTCGGCTCCGTTGCAGCACGCTGCCGGCGTTGCGGCGGCAGTGCCGTCGTTGACCGAGAAGGTCTGGTGCCGTTACGGGCAGTGCTATGACAATGGCGGCGGCGCGGCCGTCGGTGGATTGGTCGGTGGTCTCATCGGCGGCGTCATCGCGGCCGGTGCAGCCAACGCCGCCGCGCAGCAGGAAGCTGCCGCCGCCCAGCAGCACGCGGCGTCCTGCGCCCAGCGCTATCGCTCCTACGATGCGGCCTCGAATACGTTCCAGGCAAAGGACGGCCGGCGGTATCCTTGCCAGTGAGACAGCCGCAGGCTTGCGGCGCCGGAACGGCGGAGTGAAACTGCCGCGCCAGACAATAACCCTCGGCGCCGCGCTGAGCACGAATGGAGCTCCGGCCCGTGAGCCGGAGCAGGTTTTCGAGCGCCCCAGGAGCCACAAACGCGGCTCCTGCCGGCGAATTGGCCAGGACCTTTGACTGAACGGGTTCCCGTTCCGCGCCTGGATGCGCGGATCGAGAGGCTTCATCGGGAATCGCGGAGCGGGCGGCCCACGGCCGCTTCTGACGCGACCGTTTTCCATGCTATCACGCGATCCGTCGAAACTGCGCTCGTGGCAGGATCTGCCCGAACCTTACGAATCCGGATCTCGATGATGCTGTCGCTTCCCAAGACCAAAATACGCGTGCTGCTGCTGGAGGGCGTGAACGAATCCGCGGCCCGGATGTTCGAGGCGAACGGCTATACCGAGCTGCAGCGTCTGCCCAAGGCGCTGGGACCAAAAGAACTCAGGCAGGCGCTGTCGGGCATCCACATGCTGGGAATTCGCTCGCGGACCCAGTTGACCGCGGACATCCTGGAGGCCGCCGACCGATTGCTCGTTGTCGGCTGCTTTTCGGTCGGCACCAATCAGGTCGATCTCGACGCCGCGCGGAAGCTGGGAATCCCCGTCTTCAACGCGCCATACTCCAACACCCGAAGTGTGGCGGAGCTGACCATCGCCGAGATCGTGATGCTGTTCCGCCGGATCTTTCCGCGCTCAGTCTCCGCACATGCCGGCGGCTGGGACAAGTCCGCCGAAGGCAGCCGCGAGGTGCGCGGCAAGACGCTCGGCATCGTCGGCTACGGCAACATCGGCTCGCAGCTGTCGAACCTCGCCGAAGCCATGGGCATGCGCGTGATCTATTTTGATCAGACCGACAAGCTCCGCCATGGCAATACCGAGCCCGCCGAATCGCTCGACGCGTTGCTCGCAGCCAGCGATGTCGTATCGCTGCATGTGCCGGAGACGCCGGCCACCGCCAACATGATTGGCGCCGCCCAGCTCCAGCTGATGAAGCCTGAGGCCTATCTGATCAACAACTCGCGCGGCACCGTGGTCGATCTCGAGGCGCTGGCGAGCGCCCTGCGTGAGGGCCGGCTGGCGGGTGCTGCGGTCGACGTGTTTCCGGTCGAGCCGGTGTCGAACGAGGCGCGCTTTGTCTCGCCGCTGCAAGGTCTGCCCAACGTCATCCTCACGCCGCATGTCGGCGGTTCGACGGAAGAAGCGCAGGATCGCATCGGCGGCGAAGTTGCGCGCAAGCTGATCGACTATTCCGATGTCGGGTCGACCTTCGGCGCGGTCAATTTTCCGCAGGTGCAATTGCCGGCGCGACCGACCGGCACCCGTTTCATCCATGTTCATCGCAACGTTCCCGGCGTCATGCGCCAGGTCAACGACGCGGTCTCCCGGCACGGGATCAACATCCTGGCGCAATATCTGCAGACCGATCCGGAAGTCGGCTATGTCGTGCTCGAGACCGACGTGGTCGGCGGCGAGGGCGAGGGACTGCTGGCCGATTTGAAAGCCATCGACGGCACGATCCGCGTGCGGGTGCTGTATGACGCGAACCGGCCGCAGGGGTGATCGACTTCGTCAATCCGCCGAGAACCCGAACGGCACACTCGAGGTCCTGAAATCGTCCGGAAGAATCTCGCGTCCGATCGGCGGCGCCGACCGCGCCGCGCATCTCGGCCGATGACAGACCCGGCATGCGACGCCGATCGGCGTCGGCTCGTCGGCATTCGGTCCCTGTCCGTCGCGCGTGTAGATCAACTGGCCCGCATGTTCGGCGGCGCAGCCGATCGCGATCGCCCGCTCGACGCGGATGGCGCCGAACGCGCCGCCGCCGGCGGTCACGGTGCGGGCAATCGAGAAGAACCGCTGTCCGTCGGGCAATTCCAGCCATTGCGTGACGATCTGGCGCGGCGTCTTGAAGATATCGTGCACTGACCACAGCGGACATGCGCCGCCGTGCTTTGCAAACGGGAAGCCGGCACCGTCAAGCAGCTTGGAAATGTTGCCGGCCGGATCGACCCGGATCAGGAAGAACGGGACCTTCTCGAGACCCGGCCGTTGCAAGGTCGTGACGCGGTGCGCGATCTGCTCGAAGCTGGTGCCGAATTGACGCGCCAGTGCCTCCAGATCGTAGCGGCGCGCCTCGACCGCTTTCGCGAACACCGAATACGGCATGATGAGTGCGGCGGCAGCGTAGGCCGCAAGCGCACGGCGCGCCAGCAGCTCGGCGCTTTTGGTCGTGAACTTGCCGGCTTCGACGGCGGCGCCGATCTCGTTTTCCAGTTCCAGATAGGCAAGTTGCTTGGCCAGCTGAAAATTGAGGCCCGCGGTATCGAGCGAGTCCTCCAGCAGCAATTGTCTGCGATGAAGGTCCAGTCGCCTGATCGAACCCAGCATGACGTTCGGCGGCAGATAGCGGACCTGGAGTTTATGTCGCTCCCGAAGCCGCTCGATAAATCCGGCGGGCCCGGCAGGTTCGTGGACGAGCCGCTCGGCGGCATCGTCGAGGCTGGCAAAATTGTTGCGGCGCGCGGCGAGAAAACGTCGGACCTCCGCAACGGGATCGTTGGCGTCAAAGTTCTCCTGGCCCGGTGAAGCGATCGCCATGTCCGGAGCCCTGCGCTCCGCAAGCGCCAGCTGCTCTTCGCGATAGGCGGTGTAGAGGCGCAGGAAGGCCTCGGTCATTCCGGGATAGCTGACCGCGAGGTCGCTGACCTCAAGCGCGGGGATGTCGATGTCGGCAAACATCGGCTCCTTCAGGACGGACTGCATGCGGGCGGTGTGATCGGCACCGCCATCGCCAGCGAGATCAGCCAGATCGATCTTGTAGGTGCGGGCAAGCCGCAGCAGCATGTCGGCCGTCACCGGGCGCTGGTTGCGTTCCAGCAGCGCCACATAGGGGGCCGAAATTTCGAGATCGGCGGCCATGTCGGCCTGGGTCAGCCCGAGGTCGCGCCGCAGCCGGCGCAGCCGCGGGCCCATGAAAACGGAACGGGCGCTTGAGGTTACCATCGCCTTATCCAAGGTTTGTAAGGTTCTTACAACAATACATCGGTTTCTTGTAAGTTATGACAAGTTTTCCGCGCCAGGTCTAGCTCCCGATGACGCCGCGCGTCACAAACGGTGCAGTTATTTCGTCACCGAGGGATCACGGACATGAACTTCCAACCGCGCGGGATCAGCGACCGGGCCATCCAGGGACCGGCTTCGTATCAGAGCGAGATCGAGGCGGCCGAAGCGCTGCTCAAGACCAAGGACACCTGGAACGGCGTCACCGCCGAAGCCGTGGCGCGGATGCGCCTGCAGAACCGCTTCAAGACCGGTCTGGATGTCGCCCGTTACACGGCTGCGCTGATGCGCGCCGACATGGCGGCCTATGACGCCGACAGCACCAAGTACACCCAGTCGCTCGGCTGCTGGCACGGCTTCATCGCCCAGCAGAAGCTGATCTCGATTAAGAAGCACTTCGGCAATACCGACCGCCGCTATCTGTATCTGTCCGGCTGGATGATCGCGGCGCTGCGCTCCGAGTTCGGCCCGCTGCCCGATCAGTCGATGCACGAGAAGACCTCGGTGCCGGCGCTGATCGAAGAGCTCTACACCTTCCTGCGCCAGGCGGATTCGCGTGAGCTCAACGACATCTTCCGCGCGCTCGACGCGGCGCGCAAGGAAGGCGACAAGGCCAAGGAAAAGGCGTTGATCGAGAAGATCGACAACTTCCAGACCCACGTCGTGCCCGTCATCGCCGACATCGACGCCGGCTTCGGCAATGCCGAGGCGACCTATCTGCTCGCCAAGAAGATGATCGAGGCGGGCGCCTGCGCGCTGCAGATCGAGAACCAGGTCTCCGACGAGAAGCAGTGCGGCCACCAGGACGGCAAGGTCACCGTGCCGCACGAGGTGTTCATCGCGAAGATCCGCGCCTGCCGCCATGCGTTCCTCGAGCTCGGCGTCGAAGACGGCATCATCGTGACCCGTACCGACTCGCTCGGCGCCGGCCTGACCCAGCAGATCGCCGTGAGCCATAAGCCCGGCGACCTCGGCGATCAGTACAACAGCTTCCTCGACTGCGAGGAAGTGACGGCGGCCAATGCGCGCAACGGCGACGTCATCATCAACCAGAACGGCAAGATGATGCGTCCGAAGCGTCTGCCCAGCAACCTCTACCAGTTCCGTCCCGGCACCGGTGCGGATCGCTGCGTGCTCGACTGCATCACCTCGCTGCAGAACGGCGCCGACCTCTTGTGGATCGAGACCGAGAAGCCGCATATCGAGCAGATCGCCAGCATGGTCGATCGCATCCGCAAGGTCATTCCGAATGCGAAGCTGGCCTACAACAACTCGCCGTCGTTCAACTGGACCCTCAACTTCCGTTGGCAGGTCTATGACGCGATGAAGGAAGCCGGCCAGGACGTCAGCAAGTATAACCGCGCCGAGCTGATGAAGGCGGAGTACGACGACACGCCGCTGGCGAAGGAAGCCGACGAGCGCATCCGTACCTTCCAGGCGGATTCGGCCAAGCGCGCCGGCATCTTCCACCATCTGATCACGCTGCCGACCTATCACACGGCTGCGCTGTCGACCGACAATCTCGCGAGGGAGTATTTCGGCGAGCAGGGCATGCTTGGATACGTCAAGAACGTGCAGCGCGCGGAGATCCGTCAGGGCATCGCCTGCGTCAAGCATCAGAACATGGCGGGCTCCGACATCGGCGACGATCACAAGGAGTACTTCGCCGGTGAGGCTGCCCTCAAGGCGGGCGGCGCCCACAACACGATGAACCAGTTCGGCTGATCGATCGAACGGATCATTCCGACATCGGCTGGACAGGCTGGCGCGCGAGCAGCCTTGCCTGTCCGCCTTGGCGGGGCGATTTTCGACCACGGTAACGCGGTCGAGATCGCCCCGCGACTTTTTTAGGCCCGCTTCCCTTCAAGCCCGCCCACTTGCAGAGGTTCGCGCGTTGCACGCCCGTGTGGTAATGCGTCGCTGCGATCTCGAGGGCATGCCACGCGATGACTGTCGGGCACCACGCATCCGCCGTCACCAGCTCCGCCGTGATGGAACTGCTGAGGCCGTTCGATCCCCGTATCGTCGGAACGCTGCCGCTCGGCCTTGCCGTTCCCGGCAGCGACATCGATATCGTCTGCCATGCGTCCGACCCGAACGCATTTGCGGATATCGTTTGGGCTCACTATCAAGCGTGCGATGATTTCGTCCTCTTCCGATGGACCTCGGGGACGCGGCCGGTGATTGCCCGCTTTGTGTGCGATGGCTGGCCGTTCGAACTGTTCGGTGATCAGCGTCCGGTGGAGCAGCAACGGGGCTGGATCCACTTCGAGGTCGAACGGCGGCTGCTTGCACTGGATGATGGACGGCTGCGGCGAGCCGTCAGCGAATTGAGGGCAGGCGGTCTCAAGACCGAACCTGCGTTCGCTATCGTGCTCGGGATATCAAGCGATCCCTATCGTGGATTGCTTGAACTCGCGGCCGAAACGGACGCAGAGTTACATGCCCGGCTCGCGGCGTGCGATTTCGCTGATCGCCAAAATTGATGAGACGGCTTCATTCGCCCGGAACGAGGTGGCCGACCGGCTGCTGCGCGAGCCGCCGGTGCCTGCGACGGGACAGATAAAGCAGCAGGCCGGTCACGGCGAATAGCGGCGTCATGGCGGCGGCCAGCATGAAGGCGAGCTTGCCGGGCCATCCCAGGATGGCGCCGCGGTGGATGTCGAGTACGCTGGCGAGGACGCGTTCGCCAAACGTCTTGTCGTCGTAGCGATCCGATGAGATGACGCGGCCGGTGAGGGCATCGATACGGAATTCGTCACGCACGGCCTCGCGCGACGAGTCCCGCGGCCATGACCGCACGCGCACGGCCGTGCCCGCGCCGGGCGGCAGCGTTATGAGGGCCCTTCCGTAACTGTTGTTCTCTTGCTGCAGGAACGCCGACCAGACGTGATCGAAGGCAAGCGGCTTTGCCTCGGCCTTCGTTTCGGTCTTGGCTTCACCCTTGCTCTCGGCGCCGCCGCGCGGCGGTTTGGGCTGCGTCGCGTTCGCCGCGGCCTGAGGCCGCGCGAACAGCCAGTTGGCGCCGGCCTTGTACCACTCGAACGAGTACCACAGGCCGGTCAGCGTCATCACCAGATAGACCGGCAGCACCCAGGTCCCGATCACGGCGTGCAGCGAGCGATGCAGGCCGCGGCCGCGCAGTCCCAGATTCGGCTTCAGCCACATCTTGACGCTGCGCGCACGACGCGGCCAGCGCAGCACGAGGCCGGTGATCAGCATCACGATCAGGCAGATTGCGGCTGAGCCGGTGATCTTGCGGCCGATGCCATTGCCGTCGCCCGGCAACAGCAGCCAGCGATGCAGCTTGCGGACGGTTGCGAAAAAGTCCTCGCCGCGCGGCGAGCCGAGCACGTGCCCATCATAGGGGTCGACATAGACCGAGGACGGCCGCGTGCCGCCTTCGCTGCGAGCAAAACGGATGCGGTGCGCGGCCGATGGATCGCTCGACATCGTCACGGCCGAGACCTTGCCGAAATCGCCCGCCGCCGCTAGCCGCGCGATCAACTCGTCCGGCGTGAGCCGCCGGGCCGCACTGGCCTCGACGCGCATCATCTGACTGTTCAGGCTGGCCTCGATCTCATCCTCAAAGGCCATCGTCGCGCCGGTGAGGCCGACCACGGCCCACAGCAGCGCCAGCACAAGGCCAACCAGGGAATGGACCTGCAGCAGTGCAGCCTTGATCGGGCGCCAAACGTCACTCATCAGAATTTCACCGTCGCCGAGAGCGAGAAGCGCCGCGCGTCGCCCATCGCGACCGTCAGGATGCTGTTGGCCGAAGGGTAGTAGACCGTGTCGAACAGGTTCTTGACGTTGAATTGGTAGATGACCGGGAACGACTGGACCTTGGTCTCGTAGGTCGCAAACACGTCCGCGACCGTGTAGGCCGGCAGCACGAAGCTGTTCGCGGCATCGCCCGGCCGGTCGCCGACATAGCGCGCGCCGCCGCCGAGGCGAAGCCGGCCGGGCAGGGTGGTGCCGAAATCATAGACGAGGTAGAGCGATGCGGTGTTCAGCGCGACGTTCTGCAGGGCCTTGCCGGCGAGCGTCGGGTCCTCGGTTACGCGTGCGTCGGTATAGCCATAGCTGCCGATCATGCTCCAATTGTCTGATAGCCTGCCGGTGACGTCGAGTTCGACGCCACGCGAGCGAACCTTGCCCGCCGTACGGTACTCGACGATACCAGTCGTGGCGTTGAGTTGCGAAACCAACACGTTCTTCTTGTCGATGTCGTAGAGCGCAAGCGTGCCGGAGATCTGTTTGTTGAAGTCGAACTTGACGCCGGTCTCCCATTGGGTGCCCTCTTCGGGCGCGATGTTGGAGCCGATCACGACGCCGCCGGTAAGCGGCGCGATGGTCGAGGTGGGTTTCAGCGATTGCGTGTAGCTCGCATAGAGCGAGACCTGGTCGGTGAGTTTGAAGCTGGCGCCGCCGAGCGGCAGCACCTTGTCGGCCGAGACATTGGTATTGGTGACGAACGGGCGGCCCTTGCCGGCGAGCTGGTCGTAATCCATGTAGCGTACACCGCCGACCAGCGCGAAGCGCTCGGTCAGATGCAGCGTGTCCTGGAAGAACAGCGACCACTGGCCGAGCTTGTCGGTCTGCGCGCTGTCGGCGGCGGACACCGTCGTCCCCGGCGTGATCAGCCCATAGATCGGATTGTAGAAGTTGAAGCTTGGCGTTGCCTGCCGGATCAGGTTGTCGCGGTAGATCGTGCGATACTGGCCGTCGCCGCCGAACAGCACCTCGTTGCGGATGTTGCCGAGCCAGACATTGCCCTGCAAATAGGAGGTGCCGTAGCTGGCATTGCTGAGCGAGCCCTGGGTACCGTCATTGCTGCGGGTCTCGACGCCGGTCTTGGCGTTGACGCCGGTGATGCGGAGCTGGTTGGCGCTGAAGGTCTCGGTGTTGTAGCTGTAGGCCGCGAACAGCTTCCAGTCCTGGTTCAGCCGGTGCTCGACCGACGCCTGCATCAGGTCGGAGGTGCCCCACATGTTGTTGAAGGGCTCGTCGAGCCGCCGCGTCGCCGGGATCGCCAGCGGCACCTTGGTCGCGGGATCGAATGCGGTGCCGCGGTCGAACGGCGTGATGAATTCGCGGTGCTCGTAGTTGAGCTGGATGGTGGTGTTCTCGCCGTACCAGGCCAGCGACGGCGCGACCAGCATTTCGCGATGGCGGCCGAAATTGCGCCAGTAATCCTCGCTCACGCCATAGCCGATAAAGCGATAGGCGAGACCGCCATCGCCGATCGGGCCGGTGATATCGATGGTGCCGTCGGCGCCGGTCCTAGAGTTGGCATAGGTCGAGCCGAGCAGGGTCACCGAGCCGTGCTGATAGAGCTCGGGGCGCTTGCTGATCGTGTTGACGATGCCGCCGGGATCCATGATGCCGTAGAGCAGCGACGCCGGGCCCTTCAGCACCTCGACGCTTTCGACCGCTGCGTTGAGGCTGCGGCCCTGCACCAGCGGCATGCCGTTGCGCATGATCGAGCCGTCGCGGTTGTCGCCGAAGCCGCGGCGCATCACCGCATCCTGGGTGCCGGCCAGCGTATTGGCCTGGGTGACGCCGCTGACATTGGCGAGCGCGTCATCGAGGTTGCGCGGCAGCTGATCCTTCAGCACCTGCTCGGGCACAACGTTGACCGTCTGCGAGGTGTCCAGCGGCGAGGCGCCGCTGCGCAGCGTGGTTGGGCTTGGCATCGCGCGGTAGTGCAGCTTGGCTTCGTTGAGCGCCGCGGCGGCAGCTGCCGCGCGCTCCGACGGTGTCGGCGGCGCCGGTTGGGCATTCCGGCTGCGCTGCCGTGCCGCGGCGGCCGCCAGCGTTCGCTGCGCCGGCTTTGCCGCGGCGGCCGGCTTGCGCTTCGGCGTCGGCTGGTCGACCGAAACAGGCGGCAACGGGACGCTCGATTGGGCGTTTGCCGGCGTTGCCGGGGAGGCGACATCGGCGAGCAGGAATGCTGCGCCGATCAGCAGATGGGTGCGGCCCTTGTCGGCGGCATTTCGACGGTCGCCGACAACCCGGCCATCAGCATTCACAGGCACTCTTGGACTTCCGATTCACGCGAACTCGTTCACGGCGCGCCTCTAGCAGTCGGCGTGCGCGAAAAGAACCGGAGCAGACTTGAATCTCTCTAACCGGAATAGATTTGAATCATTCTAAGACACGACAGGGCTCGCGCGTGTGCGCGAGCCCTGAACCTCGTGACCTGCTTGTCGCGTCTGCGCGTCAAATGGCCGTGCGATCGTTGCCCGAGGCTGCAGCCGTCGTCCTGTCACATCTCAGGTGTACGGTTTGCCGTAGGCTGCGCGATGCGCCTCACGACAACGCCAGGCTGACCGGCGTCTTGCCGACCACTCCCGTGCTCACGCCGTCGCGGGCCATGGATTCGATCGTGCCCCAGTTCTCGCGAAAGATCCGCGCCGCCTCGTTGGCGCTTTCCGCCTGGATCGTCAGACTGCACGCGCGCCTCGTGCCGTTGCTGGCGAGCTGGAAGTAGAGAACATATCCAGACGATTCCGCACTCCGTGCGGCCAGCGGTGCCTGCTGCATGTAGGTTTTCCCCAAAGTGTTTTTGTTGCGCCACCCGCAGGCAGGATTTGACAGGGATGCGGCACAGTCGTGGTCGCGATCGAGCTAAGCTGAACGTTTGTTCATTTTGTTGGCCGGTGTTGCCAGGATTCAACACCGGGTGGAACTTGCCGTAGCTCGGCACTGCAACTAAGCCGCGATCGCGGCATCAGCTCAACCGTCGTGGCGTCTACGCATCGCCGTCTGGATGGACCATCAGCGTCTCTTGGATCGCGGTGGCGAGCATCGCGCCGTCACGGTCGTGGACGCGCGCGATCGACAGCCCGCGGCCGCCATCCGCGCATGGGCTCTCGGTTTCGACATGCATCCAGGCGTCAGGCGAAAATACGCGATGAAACCAGATGCAATGGTTGAGGCTCGACAGATAGAGTGGCGCGCGCGACTGCAGACCGCCGAGATGGCCGCCGACGCTGGAGAAGTTAAGCCACCAATCCGAGAGATAGGCGAACACCGCGGCCTGGGCACGGGAACCGGCGGCGAGCGGTTGCCTGCATCTGATCCAGAAGCGCAGACATGGCCCTGCCGTCGTGGCCGAGAGCTGGCGTTCGATCTCCGGAATGCGGAAATCCATGCTGGGCTTGATGTGCTGGGAATATGGGCCGAGCGGCCGCAACTGCGCCATCAGCGCGTCGGGGATCATGCTCAGATCGGGCAGGCTTTCGGGATCCTCCGATCGTGCGAACGGCACCGTGCCGCGGGCCCGGCTGCGGCGTGCAGAATGTGGCCTGCGCGCTGAGCACGGTACGCCCGTCGCCTTGCGTACCGACGATATGGCGGGAGGAGAATCGCTTGCCGTCCTGCAGAACCTCCGCGTCAAACGTGATGCGCCTGACAGGATCGGCGCCGCGCAGGAACAAGAGCTGCAGCATCGCCGCCGGGCGATCTTCGGGCGCGCTGAGCGTTGCGGCCATCATGGCCTGGCCAAGAATCTGGCCGCCGTAGGAACGGCCGTTGAGATTGCCGTCGCCGAACCGGCTGCGATAGCGGAGCGGTGCGACGGTCTCGAGCGAGACCAGCGCCTCGGCTTCCTTGTTGTCCCATGGTTCGCACGCGGCTTCGTTGCTCTCCGCGACGCGCATGCCTTGCCCGTCCATCCCGGTCACATCGCCGGGAATTTCTGCGGTCCCGGGTAGAGCGGATAGCCGGCGGCGACGCCGTATTCGCTGATGCCGAATCCGGTCTCGTTGCCGCTCTCGAGCCGGACGACATGATCCGACAGCGTCCGTGCGATGGCGCGCGTCGCCGCATCGTCGAGGTTCCAGATATCGTGCGCGGCATGGTTCTCGCCGCGGTCGTCGCCATGGGTCCAGCCCTGCAGGCCGCCATACATGCCGGCCTTCAGATAAAATCGCGTCGGCAGTCCGTGCATCCTGACGCGGCGCGGCTCGCCGCGCTCGAAAGTGAAGGTGAAGTCGGCCACCGCGATGGTCTGGCCGAGCGGATCGTCGTCGGCCCATTCGATCGCGTGCTCGACCGAGGTGACTTCGCGATGCGAAACCGATCCGTCGGCTTCGCGGCGGAACTCGGTGCCCGAGAGGTAATGTGGCTTACCCGGCGTGCGCTCCTTGATGAAGATCGACAGCGCCGACTGTTCGAACTGGAACATCGACCAGGTCCAGAAGAAATTGCGATGGGTCGCGACCGGCGGCCTGGTCTCGTCGGTGCGCATCTCGGAGCGCAGGCCCCAGGAGCGGTCGCGCTGCCCCCACCACAGCTCGGGCTCGATGTCGTAACGCTTGCCGTCGGCGACGATCCAGCCGCGCCAGCGGCCGAATTGCGAGACGCGCGCGAGGTCTTCCTCGACGACCCCGTTGCGCTCGCGAAAATTCTGCTTCTCCTGCGCCGCCGGAAAGCTCGCCTTGAATTCGAGCGCGAAGCTGATGCCGGACGGATTGTCGGCGAGCGAGATCCTATGCAGGCTGTTACCATCGACGATCTCGATCCTGAGCCCGCCGACTTCCGTCTCTAGCGGACGGGTCCCGAGCCGGCGCGAGGCACGGAAATTGTGCTGACGCCGGCCGATGGTGATGCCGGCAAAGCCGTCCATCACGTTACGGTTCGGGTAATAGCCGAGCCCGATGTCGATCAGCAGTTCGCTGCCGTCGATCGGATGCGCGGTGTACCAGTAGCGCTCGGTGAACCTGACATCGCCGCCGCCTGCCTTGGCAAACGGTTGCGGCGTCTGGTGGCCGATGAGATCGTCCTGGGCTGTCAGCATTGTTCTTGTCCTTGTGTTTGAGCCGGTTCGGTCGGATGGGTGGCGCGGGATCAGTCCTTGGCCGGGCCCGCGCCCACGATGTCGCCGAACAGCACCCAGGTCTTGCCGTCGAAGCGGGCGAAACGGCGCTCGGTGATCGCTGCGTAGTCCTGCGGCGTGGTCTGGATCGTGATGCCCGGGAGCAGCATCGGCAGCTCGATGCCGCTGAGGTTGGTGGCCTGCTTCAGCACGTTCTCGCGCGTGAGATTGTCGCCGCAGCGCTGCAGGATGATGGCGCCGAGCTGGGCCGTGGTGTAGCCGGTCACCGCGATCACGTCGTTCGGGTCCATCCCCGGCATATATTTCGCGGCGAAGGCGAGATAGTCGGTCATGCCCTTGTCATTGGCCCAGGCCGGATCGTTCGGTGTCTTGTAGGAGGTCGTGGTCAGGATACCGGTCGAGGCCTCGATGCCCGCCGGCACCAGCACGCCGGCGATCGAATTCGCGGTCGAGCCGAGGAAGATCAGCGGCTTCCAGCCGAGCTCGTGGATCTTGCGGATCGCCATCGAGGCGAACTTGTTCTGCGCGGCGATCAGGATGGTGTCGGCGCCGGACGCCTTCAAATTCACGATCTGGGAATCGATCGTAGGTTCGGTCGACTGATACATCGCCTCCTTGACGATCATCGTCTCGGCCTTGGCGCCGAGCCCTTCCTTCAGGCCGAGCACAAAATCCTTGCCGATGTCGTCGGCCTGCAGCAGCACGCCGATCCTGGCATCCGGCTTCTCGCGCAGCACGTAGCGCGCGATGATTCGGGACTCGTTGACGTAAGTCGGCGAGTAGGGCGTCGTCCAGGGGAACTGCTTGGGATCGTTCCAGCGGGTGCCGCCGCTCTGCACCAGGAGTTGCGGGACGCCATTGCTGTTGAGATATTTCTGGATCGCGGCGTTGGTCGGCGTGCCGAACGGCGCCATGATCGCGAGCACCTTGTCGTTCTCGACCAGCGCGCGCGTGACCTCGACGGTCTTGGGCGGGCTATAGGCGTCGTCGCGGGTCAGGAAGTTGATATGGCGGCCGTTGATGCCACCCTTCTCGTTCAGCATCGTGAAATAGGCGAGCATGGTTTTCGGGAAGCTCGCATAGATCGACGCCGGTCCGCTGTAGGGCGCGTTGGCGCCGAGCAGGATCTCGCTGTCACTGACCCCGGGACCATAGGCCTTCTGGGCGTTCGCAGTTCCGAGCGCGCCGGCGAGCGCGAACGCCCACACGGCAAGCGTGACGACTGGCTTCCGCATCTTCCCCTCCCATGATGCCCTCTTTTGCGGGGCTGGTTGATCCGGCGATGGAAGCCTTGAAAGGCTTTACCCCTCGCATCGGTTATGCAATAATAGACCGTCTGTCCGGATTATCAACTGGAATCTCCGGACGGCGTATCGGCCTCATGCGGGACGGAAACATCCGCAGGCGTGCGCGGCCGCATGACGGTGTGGAGGAAACATGAAGCTGACGCAGGCGCTGATCGCGGCGGTGCAATTGCGCAAGGACGCACCCGGCACCATCCACGCCGGACGGTCGCGGAGCTGGAAGGAGATCGGCCGGCGCGTTGCCTGTGCCGCGGGCGGGCTGCGACGGCTCGGCGTCGATGCCGGCGATCGCGTCGCCATCCTCGCGCACAACAGCGACCTCTATATCGAGGCGCTCTATGCCATCGCCTGGGCCGGTGCGGTCGCGGTGCCGCTCAACACGCGCTGGGCGGTCGCCGAGAACGCCTATGCGATTGACGATTCCACGCCAAAACTGTTGCTGGTCGACAAGGCCTTTGCCGAGATTGCGTCCGCGCTGCGCGGCGCAAAATCACTAACCGCGATGGTCTATCTCGACGAGGGGCAAGTGCCCGACGGTATGCAAAGCTATGACGAACTCATAGCGCATGCGCCGATCGAGGACGCCTCCGGCGCCTACAACGATCTCGCGGGCATCTTCTACACCGGCGGTACCACCGGGTTTCCCAAGGGCGTGATGCTGTCGCACGCCAACATCATCTATGAATCGCTGGTCTGGATCTATGCGCTCCGGTTCCGTGAAGATACCCGGTATCTGCACTCGGCCGGCATGTTCCACCTGGCGGGCACCTCGCCGATGATCGCGCTGACCCTGGTCGGTGGCACGCACGTGACCATCGCGAAGTTCGAGCCCGAGCTCGCGATGAAGACCATCGCCGAGCACAAGGTGGATTACTGCCTGTTCGTGCCGACCATGCTCAACATGATGCTCAACCATCCATCCTTCGGTACATATGACCTGAGCAGCGTCAAGGATTGCGAATATGGCGCCTCGCCGATGCCCGACGCGCTGCTGGTCAAGCTGATGCGCGTGCTGCCGAGCTGGCGCTTCCATCAGGGCTACGGCATGACCGAAAGCGCAGCGCTGGCGACCATCCTGCCGTGGGAGTATCACGCGCTGGAAGGGCCGCTGGCGGGCAAGCGCAAATCGGCGGGGCGGGCAGCGCCAGGCGTCGAAATCCGCATCATCGATCCCGCGGGCGATGAGGTGCCGCGCGGCACGGTGGGCGAGATCGCGATCCGCGGTGCCGGCGTGATGCTCGGCTATTGGCGCAAGCCCGAGGAAAGCGCGCGCGTGCTGCGCAACGGATGGCTGCACACCGGCGACGGCGCCTGGATGGACGAGGACGGATTTGTCTATATCGTCGACCGACTGAAGGACATGATCGTCTCGGGCGGCGAGAACGTCTATTCCGGCGAGGTGGAGAACGCCATCTTCCAGCACGAGCACGTCAAGGAATGCGCCGTTATCGCGGTGCCCGATCCGCAATGGGGCGAGGCGGTGCACGCCATAGTGGTGCCGAAGGACGGCGCGCGGCTCGATTCCGACATGGTGATCGCGCACTGCCGCACCTTGATCGCCGGTTACAAGTGCCCGCGTTCTGTCGATATCCGCATCGAGCCATTGCCGCTGACCGGCTCCGGCAAGATCATGAAGTCAGCGCTGCGCGAGGAGAAGTGGCAAGGCTATACGAGGTCAGTCAATTGATGCCGGAGGCTGCGAAACAATCCGATGATGTACCGGCCGCGCCGGAGCCGGTTCGCCCGGTCGCGGTGGATGACGATACAGTGCGGGCGGCACTGGCTCAGCATCTGTCGCGGATATCCGGAAGCCGGACGGAGATTGTCGGCTTCGGCCGCAAATCATCGGGTTTCTCCTGGGTCACCTATGCGTTCGTGGCCCGCACTGCGGCTGAAGGCGACCGCAAACTGATCCTGCGCGTCGGTCCACCGAGCGGGCTGTTTGCGCCTTACTCGGTGCTGCCCCAGGTTTATGCGCTGCAGTCGCTGGCCGGCAGCGGCGTACCGGTGCCGGCGTTGGTGTCATCAGAACAGGATGGCGCCGAGATCGGCTTTCCGTTCTTCATCTGCGAGCACATCGAGGGCGACGTGCCGGCGCCCTGGGCGGCGAGCGAACTCGATCCGGACCACAAGCGCGCGGTCGCCCGGCAGTTCGTCGAGATCCTCGCGTCGCTGCACCAGATCGACGCGGATGCGACGCCATTCGCATCGCGGCATCACAGCGGAGAACGTGCCGAAGTCCGCGCCATCGCCGGCTGGCGCGCCTCGCTGGCGCGGCCGACGGCGCGTTACTATCCGCTGCTCGACTGGGGTGGAAGCTGGCTGCAGGACAACTGTCCGCAACCGCCACGCCTGACCATCGTGCACGGCGACTACCGGATCGGGAACTTCATCGAGCACCAGGGGCGGATCGCCGCCATTCTGGATTGGGAGCTGACTCATCTCGGCGATCCCCACGAGGATCTGGCCTGGGCGATGATGCCGACCTTCAACGCCAGGAGCCGCAAGCTCTATGGCGTGCTCGAGCGCACGGAGGTGATCGATCTCTATCAGCGCGCCTCCGGCATTTCGGTCTCGGACAAGAGCCTCGCCTTCTACGAGGCCTATGCGCTGTATCAGGCGGCAGCGATCCAGATGTGCGCGGTGCGCGCCTTCGAGGTCGATCGCTTCAACGACATGCGGCTCGCCGTGATGGCAAGCCAGATGCCCTCGATCGTGCGGGCCTTCGAGCGCGCATTGGAGGCCGCGGCATGAGCGCGTCATTCGAACGGCTGATCGACGGCATCATCGATGCACTGCAAAGCCACGTCGTGCCGAACAGCAGCGATGATTTCGTCCGCGGTCAGGTGTTCTCCGCGATCTACGCGCTGAACAGCATGAAGCTCGCCGCCGACTGGAAGGCCGCGCCGCTGCTCGAGCAGGTGCGCCTGCAGGACGATGCATTCGTGGCAGTCAAACGATTGGCTGACGGCATGACGCATCCGGAGATTCCAGCAACGCCCCGCGTCCGGGGCGACATGTCCGACGCTGGCGCGATCGAGGCGCTGCGCGACGATGGCGACCGTCGGCTCGGGCAGCTTCTGCTCTGGGCGGCCGGCGAGGGCGCGCGTGTGGCCAATCGCAATGCCGCGACCGAGATCGAACGCCTGCTGCGGCGGGCGACCTGCGACCAGCTCAAGATCGAGCTCGCGACAACGCCGAAGTCGATGCTGCAGCAGATCGCAGGCGGCGAACGCGACGGTGGCGCGGCGCAGGACTGAGTCCGTCGCATCGCTAGCTACCCGGAATTGCATCTTTGCGCAGTGTTCCGGGGATCATTAATGGCCCCGGGAAAGAAGCTTGCCGGTCCATGGCGCTCATGCTATTAATTCACCGAACGGTCGTTCGGATTATTATTGAATGGCCGATAGACATCTGCGGCAAGCGGCCGGCGAGGGAGACGGAGCGATGAACATGATGACCGGCGTCCCGCCATGGGAGCGGCTGATCCGGCCCGACCGGGTGCACGGATCGCTCTACACCGACCCTGACATCTTCGAGGCCGAGCTCAAGAACATCTGGTACCGCACCTGGGTCTATGTCGGGCATGAGAGCGAGGTCCCGAACGCCAACGACTACGTCGTCAAGTCGATCGGCCCGCAATCCGTGATCATGACGCGCGACGAGCAGGGCAAGGTCAATTTGCTGCTCAACCGCTGCTCGCATCGCGGCAACCAGGTCTGCTCCTATGACCGCGGCAATGCCCGCTCGTTCACCTGTCCGTTCCACTCCTGGACTTTTGCCAATGACGGCCGCCTGGTCGGTTATGCCTTCCCCGACGGCTATGAGGGGCAGGACAAGTCGCAGCTCGCGCTCGGGCGGGTGACGCGCGTCGAGTCTTATCGCGGCTTCGTGTTCGGCTCGTTCGCGGCCGATGGCCCGACGCTGAAGGAGCATCTCGGCGGCGCCGCCGAGACCATCGATCGGCTGGTGCGCACCTCGCCGGAGGGCGAGGTCGAGATCACGGCGGGCTTCCTCAAGCATCGCGTCAAGGCGAACTGGAAGTTCATCCTGGAGAACGAGTGCGACGGCTATCACCCGGCCTTCGTGCACACCTCGATCTTCGGTGTCGCCGACAGCATGATCGGCAAGCTCTATGGCGGCGCCTCGACCGCGCTGACGCGCGACTACGGCAACGGCCATACCGAGATCGACCTGCGGCCCGAGTTCCGCAAGCGCGACGCGCCGATGAGTTGGTTCGGCACCAGCGAGGACCGGTTGCCGGACTATACTGCCCGCATGAAGGCCGCCCATGGCGACACCGCCGCGCGGGAGATCATGATCGACGGCACGCCGCATGTGATGATCTTCCCGAACCTGTTCATCGCCGAGATCCAGATGTTCGTGATCCAGCCGCTCGGAGTCGACGACAGCGTGCAGCACGTCACCGCGTTGCAGTTCAAGGGCGCGCCCGATCTGAACCGAAGGCTGCGCCAGCAGACTATGGGCTCGGTCGGCCCAGCCGGCTTCCTGCTGGCGGACGATTCCGAAATGTACGAGCGCTGCCATCGCGGCGTGCTGGCGCGCAATCCCGAGTGGATCTTCCTCGGCCGCGGCGAGAAGCGCGAGCGGCAGGACGAACTCGGCTTCACGGTCGGCCACGTCACCGACGAGGTGCCCTCGCGCGGCATCTGGACTCATTATCGCAAGCTGATGGAGCCTAACTGATGCTGTCGCGCGAGAGCAGCGCCACGTTGATGAGCGCCATCACCGCCTTCCTCTATCGCGAGGCGCGGCTGCAGGACGAGCATCAATACGAGGCCTGGGAAAAGCTCTGGACCGACGACGGCGTCTATTGGGTGCCGGCCAACGGCACCGACATCGATCCGGAACGGCAGATGTCGATCATCTACGACAACCGCTCGCGGATTGCGCTGCGCGTCCGGCAGCTGATGACCGGCAAGCACTTCACCCAGACGCCGCAGTCGAATTTGCGCCGGCTGATCTCCAACGTCGAATTGATGGACGAGCAGCCTGACGACGGCGACATCGCGGTCGCCAGCAACAGCCTCATTTTCGAATCGAGCCTGCGCGACGATACGCTGTGGGCGGCGCGCAATGAATACCGGCTGCGCCATGTCGATGGCGAATTGCGGATGGCCGCCAAGAAGGTCATCCTCGTCAACAACGACAAGGCGATCTACACGCTCTCGTTCCTGGTCTAGAGGAAACGCGCCATGATCGACAAGGGCCCCGTTCTGCTCGATATTACCGACGGCATCGCGCGGTTGCGGCTCAACCGCCCCGATGCGGCCAACGGCATGAGTGTCGAGCTGCTCCGCGCGCTGTGCGACGCCATCATGGTCTGTCATGGTCATTCCGATCTGCGCGTCGTGCTGCTGAGCGGCGAGGGCACCAATTTCTGCGCCGGTGGCGACGTCCGCGCCTTTGCCTCCATGGGCGAGAAGCTGCCGGACTATATCCGCCAGGCCACCGCCTATCTGCAGAATGCCGTGACCGGATTGCTGCGGCTGGAGGCGCCGGTCATATCATCGGTGCAGGGCTTTGCGGCAGGCGGCGGCGGTTTCGGCCTGGTCTGCGCTTCCGACATCGTGATCGCGGCGGAGTCCGCAAAATTCCTTGCCGGCGCGACACGGGTGGCGATGGCGCCGGATGCCGGCGTCTCCGTCACGCTGTCGCGGCTGGTCGGCCTGCGGCGGGCGATGTCGATCCTCCTGACCAATCCGGTGATCCCGGCGGCGGAAGCGTTGCAGATCGGCATCGTCACCAGGGTCGTCCCCGATGCCGAGCTCGCCGAGGCATCGCTCGCGCTGGCCCGCGAGCTTGCGGCCGGCGCGCCGAAGGCGCTGGCGGCGACCAAGCGGCTGGTCTGGGCCGGCACCGGCACCAGCATCGAGCAGTGCCTGTCGGAAGAGGCGCGCACCGTCGCCGAACTCTCGGGGATGGCCGATGCGCGCGAAGGGCTCGCCGCGGTGATCGAGCGGCGCCAGCCTGTATTCACGGGGCGCTGAGGTGGCGAGCTTGCCATTCGGACGTCTCGATGGCCGCCGCGCCTTCGTCTCCGGCGGCGCGCGGGGCATCGGTGCTGCGATCGCGCGCAGCTTTGCCGGCGCGGGTGCAAGGGTCGTGATCGCCGATCTCGATGTCGCCGCGGCCTCGGAGCAGGCGCGCGAGACTGGCGCTAACGTTGCAGGACTTGACGTTAGCGATGCCATGGCCGTGCAGGCTGTGATGGCGCAGGACGGCCCGTTCGACATTGTCGTCAACAATGCCGGCATCGATCAGCACGCCTTCTTCACAGATACCACGGCGGAAGATTGGGCGCGGCTGATCGCGGTCAATCTCACCTCGGTCTTGGCCTGCACCCACGCCGCGCTGCCGGCGATGCAGGCGGCGCGCTTTGGCCGCATCATCAACGTCACCTCGGAAGCGGCTCGGCTCGGCTCAAAGGGCGGTGCCGTCTACTCCGCGGCCAAGGGCGGCGTGATCTCGTTCACCCGGAGCATCGCGCGGGAAAATGCACGCTATGGCATCACCGCCAACGCGATCGCGCCGGGACCGATCCGCACGCCAATGCTGGAGCAGGCCGTGGCAAAAGGCGGCGACAGGATCCTGCAGGTAATGACCGGCGCAACGCTGCTCGGCCGCCTCGGCGAGCCGGAGGAGGTCGCGGCTGCCGCGCTGTTCCTGGCTTCCGACCAGGCGGCCTACATCACCGGAGAAACGCTCGGCGTTTCCGGCGGCATGGGCATCGGCGGCTGAAATGGACAGCGGAGACGACGATATCGCAATCACGCCGGTCGATCGCGCGATCGAGCGTTTGCGCGCGATCTATCGCGGCTGGACCCGCGATACATCGGTGGCGCAGATGCGCGACGACTGGGACGCCGCCTTTGCCGGCTGCTCGGTGCCGGTGACGCGCCAACCGGTCGCCGCCGGCGGGGTCGACGGCGAATGGCTCGTGCCGACGGACGCACCGCGCGACAAGGTGATCCTCTATTTTCACGGCGGCGGTTTCCGCATCGGCTCGGTCGCGTCGCATCGCGACCTGGCCGCACGGATTGCCGATGCATCCGGCTGCCGCGTGCTCTCGATCAATTACCGGCTTGCGCCGGAGCATCGCTCCCCCGCGGCGCTGGAGGATGCGCTGACTGCCTATCAGTATCTGCGCGATCAGGGGCTGCATCCGGCGGATATCGCCTTCGCCGGGGATTCGGCCGGCGGCAATCTCGTGCTGTGCACGATGCTGGCGGCGCGCGACCGTGGCCTGCAGCTGCCCGCCGCCGCCGCGCTGATGTCGCCCTGGACCGATCTTACCGCGAGCGGCGCCAGCTATCAGAGCAGGGCCGAGGCCGATCCGATCCACCAGCGTGCGATGATCCTGGCGCTTGCCAGGAATTATCTCGGCAAGGACGGCGATGTCAGCAATCCGCTGGCCTCGCCGCTTTATGCCGATCTCAGCCGTCTGCCGCCGCTGCTGGTGCAGGTCGGCGACCGCGAGACCGTGCGCGACGATGCGACGGAACTGGCCGCACGGGCGCAGGCTGCCGGTGTCGACGTCGCGCTGCAGGTGTGGGACGGCATGATCCACGTCTTCCAGATGTTCCCGGAGATTCCGCAGGCGAGCGAGGCGATCGCATCGCTGGCAGCTTTTTTGCGCAACCATCTTCACATCGGCCATGAGAGGGCGCCACAATGAACGTCATGACGTCGGATCCGCGCCAGTTCACTGAGACCGAATTCCACTTTTCGGAACAGCCCAATCTGCCCGAGGAGCTGCGCATGCTGCGCGAGCAGGTGCGCCGCTTCGTCGAGAAGGAGGTGGTGCCGCATGCCGAGGCGTGGGAGCGCGACGGCAAGATCCCGCGCGAGATCTATCGCCGCATGGGCGAGCTCGGCTTTCTCGGCATGCGCCACGCGGTCGACTATGGCGGCACCGACATGGGGCCGCTGGCCTCGATGGTATTCGCCGAGGAGTTGGGGCGCTCCAGCTTCGGCGGTTTCACCTCGTCGATCCTCGTGCATACCGACATGTCGGCGGTGCACATCTCCTTGCGCGGTACGCCGGAACAGAAGCAGAAGTATTTGCCGGCGATCATCCGCGGCGAGACGGTGTGCTCGATCGCGGTGACCGAACCCGATGCGGGCTCCGACGTCGCAGGCCTCAAGACGCGGGCGCGGCGCGACGGCGACAGCTGGGTGATCAACGGCGCAAAGATGTTCATCACCAACGCGGTCTATGGCGACATCCTGATCGTCGCCGCGCGGACCGACCCGCATGCCAAGGGCAGCCGCGGCATCTCGCTGTTCATCGTCGAGCGTAACACGCCGGGCATCACGGCGACCAAGCTCGACAAGCATGGCTGGCTCTGCTCGGACACCGCCGAGATCGCGTTCCAGGACGTGCGCGTGCCGGCGGAGAATCTGCTCGGCGAGGAGAACAAGGGCTTCTATGGCATCATGGAGACCTTCCAGAACGAGCGCATCTGCATCGGCGGCATCTGCGCGGGGGAATCCGCCAAGGCGATCGAGCTGACGGCGAATTACGTGAAGACGCGGCAGGCGTTCGGCGGCCCGCTCTGGAATCAGCAGGGCGTGCGGCTGAAGCTCGCCCAGCTTGCCGCGAAGGCGGCGGCGGCGCGGGCGCTGGCCTATCAGGCCGCCGAGCTCGCGGCGGCCGGGCAGGATTGCCTGCGTGAGGTCTCGATGGTGAAGGCGCTGTCGCCCGAGGTGCTGCATGAGGTCGTGCATGGCTGTCTGCAATTGCATGGCGGCTCAGGCTTCATGCGCGGCACCCCGATCGAGCGCATGGTGCGCGACGCGCGGGTGCTGACGATCGGCGGCGGCGCCACCGAGGTGATGCTCGAGGAGGTCGCCAAGCGGATGTGAGGGGCTCAGCCCCTACGGGGCCGGCGGCTTGCCCTGGCCGACAGTCTGCGCCGCAATACCCGGCTTCAGCCGCCAGTCCTCGCCAAAATCCGCGAGCGGATGGAAGAACAGCGGCTCGGTGGTCTCAAGCTGCCGCAGCCGTTCGGCATAGTCGTCGAGATAGCGGTGCCGCGTGGCCTCGTCGACGAAGTTCACTGAATACGACACGAACGGCGGCAGCACCTTGCAGCCGGCATAGGCCAGCATGCCGTTCTGGATCGGCCACAGCACCACATCGAGCGCGCCGACCAGCCCGTCGGGCGCGCACATGCCGGGATAGGCGGCGGTCGAGGTCACGACCATGGCGCGGCGGCCGTTGAGGCCGCCGGTGTCGTAGCGGCGGCCGCTGCCGTAAATTGCGCCGTTGACGAACACGCGGTCGATCCAGCCTTTCATGATGGCGGGGACCGAGAACCACCACAGCGGAAACTGCAGGATCAGGAGGTCGCACCACAGCAGCTTCTCGATCTCGGCGGCGATATCGCCGCTGAGCGCCCCGTGCTGCAGATTGTATTTCTGCTCGCGGTCATATTGCAGCCGGTCGGGAAACCGCCGCGCGCCAAAGTCTTCGGCGGTCGCCACCGGGTTGAACCGCATGGCGTAGAGATCGGAGATCCTGACCGTGTGCCCGAGCGCGGTCAGTTCCGCCACCGACCGCGCCAGCAGTGCAGCGTTGAACGACCGCGCCTCCTGATGGGCAAAGACGATCAGGACCTTCATCTCTCTATTTCACCGGCTTGAAGCTGAGCGTCGCGGCATCTGCCTGCATGATCTGCAGCTTCTGGTTGGAGAAGCGGACGCCGGGGCCGAAGCTGATCGGCGCCATCACGCCGGTCTCGACATTCTTGGTCTTCTCCAGCTCCGAGATGGTGCAGGCCCAGGTCGGCTGCTTGCCGCAGCGCTCGATCGCCGCGATCAAGACCTTCGCGGCGGCATAGCCGGTCATGGTGTAGCGGTTGATGCCCTTGAACTCGGCCTCAGACACCAGCGGCTTGGCCTTCTCGAGGAACGCCTTGCCCGCCTCGCCGGCGAACGGCTCGACATAGTCGACCGCGTAGATGCCATCGCCCGCCGGGCCCATCAGCTTCAGCACCGGCTCGATGCGGCCGGGCCAGAAGATGCCGGTCACCGGCTTGATGTTCAATTTCTCGAGCTCTTTTGTCATCGCGATGTTCTCGGCGATGATGCCGCCGGCCAAAAACACCTCGGCGCCGGCATCCTTCAGCTGCAGCATGTCGGACGAGAAGTCCTGTTGGCCCTTCTTGTAGTTGCCGCTGTAGACGACGTTCAGCTTCTTGACTTTGACCACGGAATCGAAGCCGTCGCGCACCGTGATGCCGTAATCGTCGTCCTGGGTGATCAGGCCCCATTTCTTGCCGGGGTTCCTGTCGGCAAGGAAGTTGACGAGATGGATGATGCCTTCCTCGTAGGATTGCCCGACCACGAACACGCTCTTGCGCGCCGGCTCCCACAGGAATTTGACCGGCGCGACGTCGATCACGGTCGGGATGCCGGATTTCTCCAGCACCGGCATCACCGCGATCGACTGGCCCGAGCCGGAGATGCCGAGCATCGCGAAGACCTTGTCGACGTCGATCACCTTCTTGACGCCCTGGATGGTGCGCGCGGTGACGTAGCCGTCGTCCTCCAGCACATATTTGATCTTGCGGCCGTTGATGCCGCCGGCGGCGTTGGCCTCGGCGATCGCGATCTTGTGGCCGATCGAGGCGGCGACGCCCAGCAGCGCCGGCGGGCCGGTCAGCGGCTCGACGTCGCCGATCAGGATCTCGCTGTCGGTGATCCCGGGATCGGCGGCAGCAGCCGGGCCGGTCGCGAGACAGGCCGTGGAAAGCAGCAGCGCGGCCGCCGCCAGGTGTTTGATCATTGTCTCCTCCTCATGGTGTTGCGTCTTTTTTTGATTAGTAGCGCAGCGGCCAGTGCACCCAGGCCCGCCTGATGTCGTGCCAGGCGCCGACCAGCCCCCGCGGCTGGAAGCGCAGGAACAGGATGATGACGAGGCCGTAGAGCATGCTCTTCAGCTCCTGCGCGCCGGTCGTGAAGGTCGCGTCCATCTGCGCGCTGAACAGGCTGAAGACGATCCGTGTCGCCTCGGGCAGCAGCACGATCAGGATGGTGCCGAGCACTGCGCCGAGCGCCGAGCCGAGCCCACCGACGATCAGGATTGCCAGCGCCTCGATCGAGAGCAGGAACGGAAAGCCCTCGACGCTGACGAAGGAGAGATAGATGCCGTACAGCGCGCCGGCGATGCCGGTGATGAATGCCGAGGTGACGAAGGCGAACAGCTTGTAGGCATGCAGGTTGATGCCCATGACGCGCGCCGCGGTGTCGTTGTCCTTGATCGCGACGAAGGCGCGGCCGACCCGGCTGCGGCGGATGTTGAGGGTGGCGAACAGCGTCAGCCCCGCGATGCCGAGGCAGAGATAGGTGAAGGCGGCATCGCCGTCGAAGCTGATGCCGAAGATCTCGGGCCGCTGCACCTGAATGCCGCGTGCGCCGTTGGTGAGCCAGCGCATCTCCAGGATCACGGTGTTGATGATGAAGGAGAAGGCGAGCGTGGTGATGGCGAGGTAAAGTCCCTTGAGCCGAAGCGACGGCGCGCCGACGATCAGGCTCGCCAGCGTCGGCACCACGCCGGCGCCGAGGAAACCGACCAGCGGCGGCATGTGATATTTCGAGACCAGTACCGCATAGGCATAGGCGCCGGTGACGAGGAAACCGACATGGCCGAGCGAGATCAGACCGGTGTAGCCGGTCAGGATGTTGAGTCCGAGCGCGCCGGTGACCGTGATCAGGATGATCATCAGGAACGACAGCGCGTAGGAGTTCAGTACAAAAGGAGCGGTGATCAGCGCCAACAGCAGCACGGCTGACCATAGCCAGACCGGCGGGGAATCGATCAGCGCAACGAGTTCGCCATAGCTCTGCTTGTAATCGCCGGTGCGCATCACACCCTCTCGATGTCGCGTTCGCCGAAGATGCCGAATGGGCGGATCATCAGCACGATGATGATCATGGCAAAGCCCGCGACCTCCTTCATGCCGGAGCCGATATAGCCGCCGGCCAGGTTTTCGGTGATGCCGATCAGGAGGCCGCCGAGGCCGGAGCCGAGCACGGCGTCGAGGCCGCCGAGGATGGTGGCCGGAAACGCCTTCAGCCCGAGCTGGAACATCGCTGGCGATAGATCATAAGACAGCGCGAAGAACACGCCGCCGATGCCGGCGATCACTGAAGACGCGGCCCAGGCCAGCGCATGAACTCTTGTTGCGCTGATGCCCATCAATAGCGCGGTGCGGTCGTCGGCCGCGACCGCGCGCATCGCAACCCCGACCTTGCTGTAACGGAAGAACGCCCAGATCGCGGCGAGCAGCAGAAGCAGCGTCGCGATGACGGCAATCTGCCCGGTACGCACGCCGATTCCGCCGAGATGCACGATGCCGCGGCCCATGCCGATGTCGAGGCCGTGTGGATAGGCGTCCCAGATGAAGTTGATGGCGGAGCGCAGGATCACGGCGAGCCCGATCGTCACCATCACGGTCGCGAATACCGGCTCGCCCAGCATCGGCCGCATCACGAGGCGCTCGATGATCAGGCCGAGCAGGACAGCGGCGAGAACCGCACCCACCGCGACGACGAACACATTGCCGCTGACCGTGGTCGAGATCGTCCAGGCGATATAGGCGGTGATCATGGTCATCTCGCCCTGTGCGAAATTGACCAGCCCGGTGGACTTGTAGATCACCGCAAAGCCCATCGCGATCAACCCGTAGATCGCGCCGATCGCGAGTGCCGAGATCAGCAGCTGGATGAGATACTGCATTCAGCCCTCCGCCCGGTAGATGATGGCGAGCTCGCGGGCGAACTTCTTCTCGATCATGGCGCGGCGTACCTTCTGGGTGGCGGTCAGCTCGCCGTCGTCATGGTCGAGCTCCTTTTCCAGGATGGCGAACCGCCTGATGTTCTCGACCCGGGCGAACCGCTTGTTGGTCTCGTTGACGACGCGCTCGACCAGGTCATTCACTTCGGGAAGCTGCGACAGCGATTTGTAGTTGGTGTAGGCGAGCGCCCGGTCGCGCGCCCAGCGGCCGACATTGTCGTAATCGACCTGGATGATGGCGCCGAGATACTTCCTGGCCTCGCCGACCACGATCGCTTCCTTGATGAATTCGGAATCCTTCAGCGCATTCTCGATCTCGGACGGCGCGATGTTCTTGCCGCCGGCGGTGATGATGATCGCCTTCTTGCGGTCGACCACGGCGATCTCGCCATTGTCGAGCACGTCGATGACGTCGCCGGTGCGCAGCCAGCCGCCGGGCTCCAGCGAGGCGGTCGAGGCCATTTCGTCGAGGAAGTAGCCCTTGAAGACGCCGGGGTTGCGCAGCAGGATCTCGCCGTCGGTGTCGCACTTCCATTCGGTCTGGGGCAGCGGCACGCCGCAGCCGCCGATCCGGTGATGGTTTTCGGTCTGGATGAAGGCGACGCCGCCGCTTTCGGTGAGGCCATAGCCTTGCGACACCGGGCGGCCGATGATGTCGAAGAAGCGCAGCGTCTCCGGCGAGATCGAGGCGCCGGCGCAGAGCCGGTGCCGGCTGTAGGCGAAGCCGAGATGGCGCTGCAAATTGCGGAACATCAGGAGATAGAGCAGCCCATAGGCGGCGCGATTGAGCCAATTGTCGTTGCCGGCCTGCCGACGGTCGGACAGCGTGCGGCCCCAGGCGAGGCAGGCCCTGGTGAAGCTCTGGCGCAGGCGGCCGCTCTCGCCGAGGCGGAACAGAAAGCCCTGCTGCAGCTTCTCATAGATGCGGGGAACGCCGACGAAGAAGGTCGGTGCGATCTCGCGGATGTTGATCGCGACGGTGTCGATCGATTCGGCAAAGGAGACGGTGCCGCCGAGCACCAGATGGGTCACCGTGCCGTAGCAGCGCTCTGCGACATGGCACAGCGGCAGATAGCTCACCGCCTCGAACGGCTTGTCGGCAATGCCCACGGTTTTGGCATAGGCATAGGCGGCGTAGACGAGATTGCGATGGGTCAGCATCGCGCCCTTGGGCGGGCCGGTTGTGCCTGAGGTGTAGACGAGGATGCAGACGTCGTCAGGCGCGCCCTGGCTGATCAGGCGGTCGAGCGTGGCGTCGGCCTCCGGGTTCTGCTGGGCGTAGGTCTTGCCACGCTCGCACAATGCGGCGAACGACATCAGCTCCGATTGCCGGTAATGCCGCAGGCCCTTCATGTCGACGCAGACGATGGCCTCGAGGTCCGGCAGGCCGCCATTATTGGCCATCGCGTCGAGCACCTTGTCGGTCTGCTCCTGGTCGCCGGTGACGACGATGCGGGCGCCCGAATGCTTGACGATATATTGCAGCTCGACCCAGGGATTGGTCGGATAGATGCCGACCGCCACCGCGCCGATCATCTGCGCACCAAGATCGGCGTAAAACCATTCCGGCGTGTTCTCGCCGGCGATGGCGATCCGGTCGCCCGGCTTGATGCCGAGCGAGAGCAGGCCGAGCGCCAACGCGCGCGCGGTGTCGTAATAGTGCCGCCAGGAATAGGGATTCCAGATGCCGTAGTCCTTCTCGCGCAGCGCCAGCGCCTCGCCGTGCATCGCTGCGCGCTGCCGTAGCAATTGCGGGATAGTGATGGCGGCATCCGCAAGCGCAACCTGGAATGCGTCGATGCCGGCCGCGGGCACACTGCGTGCGGCGCTGGCTGGCAGCGGCGGATGAGCGGTGCGCAGGCTATCCAGCGTCGACATCACGCGCCTGCCTTTGCCATCGCGTCAGTGCGCTGGCCGCCGAGATAGGCCTCCGCAACAGCCGGATCGCGCCTGATCTCACCAGGTGTGCCTTCGGCGATCTTGCGGCCGAAATTCAGCACATGGACCCGGTCGGAGATGTCCATCACGATGCGCATCTCGTGCTCGATCATCACGACGGTGATGCCGAGCTCGTCGCGGATGTCGAGCACGAAGCGTGCGATGTCCTCGGTCTCCTCCTGGTTCATGCCGGAGACCATCTCGTCCAGCAGCAATAGCTTCGGCTCGCAGGCGAGCGCGCGGGCGAGCTCGACGCGCTTCTGCTGGCCGTAGGACAGCGTGCCGACCACGGCGTCCCTGATGTGCTCGATCTCGAGGAATTCGATGATGTGTTCGACACGCCGCCGTGCCGCGATTTCCTCCTTGCGGGTACGCCCGTAAAACCACACCGCATCGAGCACGGTCGAGCGCAGATGGGTGTGGCGGCCGGTCAGGATGTTCTCGACCACGGTGCCGTGCTTGAACAGCGCCAGATTCTGGAAGGTGCGGCCGATACCGACGGCGGCGAATTTCCACGGCGAGATCGTCGAGAGGTCGATGCCGTCGAAGCTGATCCGGCCGCCGCTCGGCCGCAGCACGCCCGAGATCATGTTGAACAGCGTGGTCTTGCCGGCGCCGTTCGGACCGATCACGCTGCAGATCTCGCCGGGCGCGACGCGCAGGCTGACATCGGCGACCGCCTGCAGGCCGCCGAAGCGCTTTGACAGGTTCTCGACCGTGAGCAGCGCCGTCACGACAGCCACCGCTTGCGACGCTTGTAATGCTTGACGTCGCGCAGGCTCTTGCGGCCGGCGGAGGAGACGCCGAGATAGAATTCCTGGACGTCCTCGTTGGCGGTGAGCCTCGCTGCCGTGCCGTCGAGCACGACGCGACCGGTCTCCAGGATGTAGCCGTAGTCGGCGATGTCGAGTGCGCGCTGCGCGTTCTGCTCGACCAGCAGCACCGTCATCTTCAGTTCGTCGCGCAGCCGGACGATCACCTCATAGATGCGGTCGATGATCAGCGGCGCGAGGCCGAGCGACGGCTCGTCGAGCGCCAGCAACACGGGATCGGTCATCAACGCGCGGCCGATCGCGAGCATCTGTTGCTCGCCGCCGGACATGTAGCCGGCGATCTGGTCGCGCCGCTCATATAGCCGCGGAAACAGCGCAAACACCTTGTCGCGGCGCTCGCGCGCCTCGGCGCTGGTCCTGGTGTAGCCGCCCATTTGCAGGTTCTCGTCGATGGTGAGTGCCGCGAACACGCGGCGGCCCTCCGGCACCTGCACGATGCCGCGGCGGACCAGTTCGTCCGGCGCAAGGCGATGCACCTCGTCATTGCTGAAGCGGATGCTGCCGTTCTCGATCACGCCTTCCTCGGTATAGAGGATGCCGGACATCGCCTTCAGCAGCGTCGATTTGCCGGCGCCGTTGGAGCCGAGCAGGGCGACGATGTTGCCCTCGGGCACCGCGATCGAGACGTCGCGGATCGCCTCGATCGCATTGTCGTAGACGATCCGGATGTTGCGGAATTCAAGCAAGCCATCCTGCGCCGGCGCGGCCTGCGGCGCTGCTTGCGGCATCGGATGCGGGATGGTCGTCGGCATCGTGCTCAGACCCGGCCTGCCGATAAGCGCGGGCGCGCGGCGAGGATCGCATCGGTGACGATCTTGGCGGTCTCGGCGCAGGCCTGCGTGCCGCCATTGCCATATTGCTTCACCGCGTCGCCGACGCACCACAGGCCCTCGATACCGGTCTCGCGCGGCAAATCGTAGCCGGCGCAGCTGCGTTGTGCCGGCCAGTCGTCGCGCATCACCCGGATCGAGAGGATTTTTGCCTGGTCGAAATTCGCGAACTGCTCGCGCAGATCCTCGAGCGCGAGCTGGACTTCTGCATCGGAGTCAAAGTCACCGAGCGCGGGTACCGGCACGGCATAGGCGACATAGAGGTGCCAGCCGGGCGGCGCCAATTCCGGACAGGTGGCGGAGAGGTTGGCCATGTTGCAGAGCCGGCGCGTCTTGCCGAAGGTGACGATGCCGGGATGACTGATCAGCGGCTCGCGGCTCGCGACATTGATGACGATGTTGGCGGCCGGGCGAAGGTCGTTCTTCACCCTGGTGATATAATCCGCCGGGAACGCCTCGCTGCCGGCGAGCGCGACGGTGGCCTTCGGTCCCGCATTGCTGATCACGAGATCGGTGTCGATCCGCACCCGCTCGCCGTTCCTGAGCACGGTGACGCCTTCGACCTTGCCGTTCGCGGTGTGGATCGTGGTCGCCGGCGTTTCCAGCCAGATGTCGCCATTGCGCCTGACGGCATTGCCTAGACTGTTCCAGACGCCGATCGTGCCCTGCGGGCAGAAGCCGAATTTCTTGAAGGCGCCCTTGCTGGTGAAATAGGTGAGGAAGGCGCGGGCCGGCAGCTCGGCGGCGTTGGAGGCGAAGATCGCCGCGCAAAGATTGCGGAACAGCGCGTGTACGGTGGCGTTGCTGGTGTAGCCCTTCAGCCAGTCCTCGGTCGATTGTCGCCCGTCGGGCAGGTTGCCGGAGCGGGCGTCGGCGAATTTCTCCAGGATGCGCGAGGCCTGCTTGGTCAGTTGCCCGAGCAGCAGAGACCAGCCGCCGCGGCCGACATCGATCACCTTACCGTCGATGAAGAACGAGCTCGCGGGCTCCGGCGCGCGGATGTCGAGCGGGGCGCCGACGGTGTGGAAGGTTTCCTCGAACACGCCACCGAACTCGATCGCGATCGCGCCGATATTGACCTTGAAGCCGTCGATCTCCTCGGTCGAGGCGCGCCCGCCGAGCCGGTCCCTGTCGTCGACGACGAGCGTATGCAGCCCGCCATGGGCGAGGCGCGCCGCGGCACACAGCCCGCCGGCACCGGCTCCGATCACGACAGCATCGATCCTCTGAGAATCCACGCGCAACCTCCCGCGATGCCGCCGGGTTGCTCCCGGCGTGCGCAATCCGCTTGCTTGATGGAAGGCAGTCTAATATAATCCGACCGGTCGTTCAAATTATCTTTTGACGCAGGTCGCGTCATCATCGGCGATCGAAGAGTTCTGGTGGATGGTGCCCGCAAAGGGGAGGAGAGCGTGAGGCGGCGGTAGTATAGAGAGGGGCAGTCGCCCGATTCCGGCGGCGCAGATGGTGCACGAGAGAGACGGCAATGGCGCGGACGCGCTCAGAAAATTACGACGAGATCCAGCGGAACATTCTCACCACCGCCTGCGGCCTGTTCGCGCGGCAGGGCTACATGCGTGCCTCGATCGCCGACCTTGCGGATGCCTGCAAGCTGTCGCGCGGCGCGCTGTACCATTATTTCGACTCCAAGGAAGCGATCCTGTTCGCGATCCTCGACGCCCATATCCGCGAGATGATCGCGGACGTCGAAGCCGCGATGGCCGCAAAGGCGACGACGCTGGAGCAGTTCCGCGCCGCGATCCAGGCCGTCGTCGCGCTGAATGCGCGTTCGAGCGACGAGCAGCGCGTGATCCTCAACGACCTCTCGTTCCTCGGCGAGACCGAGCAGGATGCGATCAAGGCGCTGGAGCGTCAGCTGGTCGACACGGTCTCGGATCTCTTGGTCAAGCTCGACAAGGAGGGCAAGATCGTCAAGCGGACCAAGAAGATCTACAGCATGATGCTGTTCGGCATCCTGAACTTCAGCCACACCTGGTACGATCCGAAGGGCGGAATCGATCCAAGGGAGTTCGCCGATATGGTGGTGGACCTGTTCCTGTACGGCTTCACCATGCCGGTGCCGGCAAAGGACGCCGCGCGGCCGCTGCGCCAGCGCGCCTGAGACCGACGCGGCGCGCTCTCCGGCTGCGCGCCGAAGACATCTCTCGCAGCGATTGTTACTCATCTCATCGCACATCATCGTGAAGGCCGAGACGCTGTCCCGCGCGTAACGAACGCGCGGCGCGCGGCGTAGTTCTGCCACGAACGCCGCATCAGCGGCTGATGATGACATCGCAGCGAGGGAAGAAACATCCACATGAATCTGTCGTTCAACATCGCCGAACAAGGCGAGGGGTCTTATCGTGCGCTCGCGATCCTGCGCTGGGTCATGGTCGTGATCTTCGTGTCGTTCGGCATGCAGAAGTTCACATTGCAATCGGCGCAGGGCATCGCGCAGTTCATCAGCAACAGCCCGTTCATCTCGTGGCTGTCGGTGTTCGGTCTCCGCGGCGAGGCCTACGTGCTCGGCGTCACCGAGTTCGGCATCGCGGCGCTGCTCGCCGCCGGCGCGTTCAGCCCGGTTCTCTCGGCGATCGGCGCGCTGATGGGCGTCATCACCTTCGCGGTGACGTGGTCGTTCTTCTTCACGACGCCGGGGGTGGTCAAATGGAGCCTGTCGACCGATCCGATGGCCTGGAACCTGGCCGGCGAGTTCCTGTTCAAGGATATCGTGCTTCTGTGCGTCTGCCTCGTGCTGCTGTTGGCGTCGTTGCCGCGGTCGATCGTCCGCTCGCGCGCCACATAGGTCTCGCGCCGCGCATCGATGGTTAACCGATGCTCAAACAGTCATCGCGCGCATCCGGCATCTGGAACAGGACAAAACGTCGCGGATGACTGTGTCTTGAAAATCGAATCCGACCGGCTTATGCAACCTTCGATTGACGAATTGTTGCTAGGAAGAAACGTCCCCGGTTGGGAGCGGAATGTGACGAAGTCAGAAATATCCTTGGCCCGATCGGCAAGCGCCGATCTTGCCGTTTCGTCGAAGCCCACTCCCGTCATTTTCAAACGTCCCGCATTTTTTTGTTCGATTGCAGTTCCCGCACCGTGGCTGGAGTGGGAGGGCGGTCGCGATCGCGGCTTCCGGAAGTGACCACCGGAACAGCGATCGGGCCGCCCCGTCCCCAGCCGGGCGGGTAACGGCGCAAGACGCGCAATCGTGAATTCGGACGCATCGGTTCCACCGCTAGGATCGTGATGTCGCCATCTCTCGATGGTGAACAGTCGTCCGTTAAGAAGCCGGATTGATCGAGGCTGGCCGGGCGAGCGTGCGCCATAGCTGGGCCAGGAACAGGCACAAGAGATATCTCAGCCAGGCGAGGATGCGGCGGAAGTTGTGTCCGACGGCTG